>JADLGT010000176.1 GCA_020849195.1 Bacteroidia bacterium | reverse complement strand
TAACCAATACCGAACATACTATCAATGTCAAACCATCAAACTACTGCAATGAACTTTTACTTAAAATCGGCATCTAAACTTGCTTACCCATTTTGGACAAGTCAGGTGTATCTTCCTTATTCTGCAGCTCCAATTCTCCTTTTCCTTGTATTTCGGGTATCACAGAGCTGTTTCCATTTATGCTCAATACGATTTTTTTTATTTCTGAAGCACGGTTTTCCGATAAGGTGTTGTTGTAAAGCACATCTCCTCTGTCATCGCAAAAAGCAACTCCCGAAATTTTCAAAATATTTACTGTATCAAATTTTTGAAGAAACGTTTTTAATTTATTTAGTTCAGAAGGAAGCAAATGAAAAGCGTCGGTTTCAAAAAACACATTCAGTGAAACGCTTTGTTGTGCATTCAGCATATTGCCAAGACTACTGAAGAAAATGCAGAAAAATATTTTTTTCATACTGCTTTTAAAACAATTTTGAATAGGATTTGTAAAAAGACAGACTCGCCTTTATCAATTCAGCCTCACTCCTACTCCCGGAATTTTCTCTAAGGTAGCCAACAATTCATTACTAGGATTAACCTTTACTTTTTTAGAAGGCAAAATAATATCTAAATTTTCGGACTTGTCGTAAACCGCAAAGCGAAGGAAACAATTGCTATTGCTATCTGCAGTCGAGTTTTTTACAAGTCCGAAGATTTTATCAATAAAGCTGTCGTTAAGCTCGGCAAGAGAAATGTGAATGGTTAAACTTTTCGTCATTTTGTTTCGAAGCTCGGTGAGCAGTTGCATACTGCCTATTTTAAATTCCAAATTGTCGGGCTGCATATAGCGTGCCTGAATTCGTCCTCGGATGTATAGAAAAAATCCGGCTGTTAGAAAAGCTTTGAAGCGAACATAATCTTCGCCGAACAACATAAATTCGAAAGATGCATTATAATCCTCCATTATAAATGTGCCAAAAGGCTTTCCGGCTTTGGAAACGCGATGATTAGCTGAGGTTACAATTCCACCAACAGAAATTTCTTTATCTTTTAACGTATCTAAATTTTGAAAACTTGAAATTGAGGCGTTGCAAAAACGTTCCAGTTCAATTTTATAGTTATCGAGCGGATGTCCGGAAAGATAAATTCCTACAACTTCGCGTTCGTATTTTAATTTTTCGAGATTAGCCCATTCCTCGCAATGAGGAATTTTAGGTTGAGGTTCTTCAACTCCGCTGGATTCGCCGAACAAACTTTGCTGAGATGAATTTTGTGCTTCCTGTAAAGTATTTCCGTAGCGAATTGCTTTCTCGAGGAAAGTGCTTCCATCATTATTTTCAGAATAAAAATATTGTGCGCGATGTATATTACCGAACGAGTCAAAGCCGCCCGCATAAGCCAAACTTTCAAACGCTTTTTTATTGGCGGCGCGCAGGTTGATGCGGCGTGTTAAATCAAAAATACCTGTAAATGGACCATTGAGCATGCGTTCGTCAACAATTGCAGCTACGGCGCCCTCGCCAACGCCTTTAACAGCACCCAAGCCGAAGCGTATTGCTCCTTTTTTGTTTACAGCAAAACGATACTGACTTTCGTTTACATCGGGACCAAGTACATGAATACCCATGCGCTTGCACTCTTCCATGAAGAAAGTGATTTTATCAATATTGGCCAGGTTATGTGTAAGCACCGATGCCATGTACTCGGCGGGATAGTGTGCTTTCAGATAGGCTGTTTGATAGGCTACAAAAGCATAACAAGTGGAATGTGATTTATTGAAAGCGTAAAGTGCGAAGGCTTCCCAATCTACCCATATTTTTTCTATCTTCTCTATTGGAAAGCCTTTTGCCGTTGCACCACTTATGAATTTACTTTTCATTTTATCGAGCGTAGCCCTGTCTTTTTTACCCATAGCTTTACGAAGTACATCGGCATCGCCTTTGGAAAAATCGGCTAACTTCTGCGAGAGTAACATCACTTGTTCCTGATAAACGGTAACGCCGTAGGTGTCCTCCAAATATTCTTTCATTTCGGGAAGATCGTATGTAATAGGTTCACGACCATGTTTACGTGCAACATAATTAGGAATATATTTGATTGGACCGGGGCGGTACAACGCATTCATTGCAATAAGCTCTTCGAATTTGTCGGGCTTCAAATCTTTCAGGTGTTTTTGCATCCCGTCCGACTCAAATTGAAAAGTGGCATTGGTTTCGCCGCGCTGATATAATTCAAAGGTTAGTTTATCATCCAGCGGAATGTTGTCAATATCTATTTCAATAGCATGATTTTCATTGATAAGTTTTAGTGCATCGCGCACTATTGAAAGTGTTTTAAGTCCGAGAAAATCCATTTTAATTACACCCGACTCTTCAATTACTTTCCCATCATATTGTGTAATTAGCAAATTGGTTTCTTTGGATGTAGCTACGGGAATAATTTCGGTGAGGTCTTTGGGCGCAATAATAATTCCGGCGGCATGAATACCGGTCCCGCGCACAGAGCCTTCAAGCACTATTGCTTCCCTCAACACATTGGCTTGCATATCGTCGCCCTGATAAATTTCGCGTAGTTTTTTTACATCTTCTAAGTCTTCGCCGGCTAATTGCTCAACTTCTTCCAAACTTTTCTCTCCTTTTAGTGGTGCGGTAAGTAAGCGCTCGAGTTCGATACCCGGGCGTTCGGGAACGAGCTTGGCCAGCTTATTTGAATCTTGAAGCGGGAGATCGAGCACACGTGCCACATCTTTAATACTCATTTTGGCGGCCATCGTTCCGTAAGTTACGATTTGGGCGACCTGATTTTTCCCATATTTATCTACAACATAATCAATAACTTTTTGGCGACCTTCGTCATCAAAATCGGTATCAATATCGGGCATAGACTTACGATCGGGGTTAAGGAAACGCTCGAACAATAAATTATATTTTATTGGATCTATATTGGTAATTCCAATACAATAGGCGACAGCCGATCCGGCGGCAGAACCGCGACCGGGACCAATTACTACTCCTAAATCGCGGCCTGCTTTTATAAAATCGGATACGATTAAAAAGTAACCGGCAAACCCCATTGTTTTAACGGTGAACAGTTCAAAGTCAAGTCTTTCTTTTATTTCGGGACTAATTTCTTTGTAACGTTGTTTAGCTCCTTCATACGATAGGTGTCGCAAATAATCGTCCTGCGACTCAAAACCTTTCGGTATTTTAAAATGCGGAAGTAATATATCTTGCTTTAGTTTCAGCAGTTCAACCTTATCAACTATTTCATTCGTGTTGTCGATGGCTGCAGGTAAATCGCTGAACAACTCCGTCATTTCAGCAGTTGATTTAAAATAGAATTGATCGTTATAAAAAGCAAATCGCTTATCTTTTAATACGGCATCGTCGTCGGCAAAATCTTTAAACGTAGGTGTGTTTTGTTTTTCGCCTGTGTTTATACACAACAAAATATCGTGTGCGTTATAGTCGGACTGATCAACGTAATGCGAATCATTAGATGCAATTATTTTAACATTATATTTTTTCGCAAATTTCAAAAGGGTTTCATTCACCGTAATCTGCTCAGGAATATCGTGCCGCTGCAATTCGATGTAATAATCTTCGCCAAACAAATCGAGCCACCATTTGAATTCTTTCTCTCCTTCGGCTTCACCTTTTTTTAAAATAACTTTTGGAACGGAAGCGCCGAGGCAACAGGTGGTTGCAATAAGTCCTTTGTGATATTGCAGTATTAGTTCCTTATCAATACGAGGGTATTTCCCGTATAAACCCTCCATATAACCAAGTGAGCAAAGTTTTATTAAATTTTTATAGCCTTCGGCATTTTTAGCAAGCATGAGTTGGTGGTAGCGTAC
>JADLGT010000175.1 GCA_020849195.1 Bacteroidia bacterium | reverse complement strand
CCCGAAGATAATTTTCTCTGCGTTTATGGGTAATGATAGCAATGAACTCTATGGTAAGTTTTTCTACTTTATTTCCCCAAAGAGCATTGAACACTGCCAATTTTTTATCGCTCTTTATTATAGGACTTTTTAAAAGAACACGCAGGTCGGTGCTTTCATGGCAGGTTAAGGCAAGCAGTTTCATATCGGCATAAATCTTTTCTATCGACCCTTTTTCAATTGAAAGATCGAGCAGTGATTTAGCGTATCTGGAAGCAACTTTAGTCATTAACTTATTTTTGTTGAGTTTGCCTGTTGATTATTTTTTCGAGTGCTATCCATTTAGTTTAGCGTTACATCTTCTAAAAGAGTTTTTATAAGCGCTTTTTGTTTATCCTGTGAGGACAAATCTTCTTTCAAAATTTTTTCGGCTATTTCAATTGACAATACGGCTACTTGATTTTTGAGTTCAGTAATGGCAGCCATTTTTTCGGCATTAATGCTTTCTCTTGCAGCGGCCAAAAGTTTTTCAGCTTCTTTTCCGGCTTTAGATTTTGCTTCGTTAACGATGGAGTCTTTCATTTCGCGAGCTTCTTTAAGCAATCTATCGCGTTCGGCTTTAGCTTCGTTCAATATTCGTTCGTTATTCAATTGTAAAGAGGCCATTTCTTCTTTTGCCTTTTTTGCCGAATCAAGTGCGTTTTGTATGCCCTGCTCGCGCTCACGGAGCATAGTAAGTATGGGAGTCCATGCAAATTTTTTCAAAAGGAAAACAATGATTCCGAAAGTAATGAACATCCAAAACACAAGACCAAATGCAGGTTTTACTAATTCCATAATAGTTTTTTTAGTTTATTTTTTTTAAAACGTCCGTTTCAACCAACCGTTAAAACGGACGTTAATTTTTGGTTTACTTGTTACTTCATGAAAATCACTAGTAAGCCAACAACCATTGCAAAGAAAGCTGCTCCTTCAACAAGCGCTGCAGTAAGAATCATATTCGCGCGCAAATCGTTAAGCAATTCGGGCTGACGGGCCATTGATTCGAGTGCACTGCCACCGATACGACCAATACCAATACCGGCACCAATTGCTGCTGCGCCCGCTCCTAGAGCGGCAATACCATAGCCGGCTCCGGCTCCGCTTGCTGCTGCTTCCTGTAATAAAGTTGATAACAACATATATAAGTTATTTAAGTTGTGTTCCGGGTTTTTAAACACCGCTGCCGGAAACCTACCAGCGGTAAATCATTTAATGATGGTGTTCTTCAATAGCTGCACCAAAATACATTGCAGACAAAAAGGCAAACACATAAGCTTGCAAAAGCGCAACTAATAATTCTAAAAAGCCCATAAATACTGTAAATGCAACAGAGAGTACCGATACGCCATAACCTAAACCGGTGTTCATTTCGCCAAAAATAAAAATGAGACTGTAAAAAGAAAGCGCGATGATATGCCCTGCAGTGATATTTGCAAAAAGTCGTATCATTAATACAAATGGCCGTAGAATAAAACCAAGAATTTCGATAGGGGTTAATATAAATAATATGCCAAACGGAACTCCCGGCATAGCAAAAATATGGCGCCAATAGGAGCGATTAGCGGTAAACGTTACTACTACAAGCGTAATAAGCGAAAGCGACATGGTAACAGCAATATTACCCGACAAATTGGTGCCGAACGGAAACGCCGGTACTAACCCAAGCAGGTTATTAATAAAAATGAAGAAAAATAAAGTAAGAAGATAAGGAACATATTTTTCATAACGAGGACCTATACTTGGTTTTGCAACTTCGTCGCGGATAAAAACGATGATTGGTTCTATTAACGATTGTTTGCCGGATGGCGCACTGTTGCCATTTTTCAAGTATGTTTTTGCTACCGAAATAAAAAGCCAAAGCATAAGCAGGCAACTAAAAAAAAGAGTTACCACATTTTTTGTTATCGAAATGTCCCAAAGGTTTTTTGTTATTTCCGGATTAACAATGGCATCATGCGCATCAACTTCGTTCATCTCGTTAACGGCAACAATCGAGTTATGTTCAACTTTATAACCTTGATACGTTTTGTGCCCGTGATGAAATTTAGCGGAAGAAAAAACAGAAAGACCGCGGTCTTTAGAGTAGATAATAACAGGCAAGGGTATTGAAACAGCAGCATCTCCGGCACCCCAAAGATGCCATTCGTGCGCATCGCTAATATGATCCATAATAAGCTCGCCGGCATTAAACTTTTCGACAGATTTTTTTTCATTTGTTTCGTTTGCCTGACAAAAAACAAGTACGGCTAAAAAAAATAGGCTAAAGAAAATAGTGCGGGAAATCACTGAAGAAAGGTGCTGCACAGGTAATGGTATAATGGCTTTTTTAGGCATTTATTTTCGGCTGCGAATGTAGATAAAAAAGCGAATATGCTATAGCTGCAAAATCAAGTTTTTACAAAAAATATAAGAAACTTATAAACAAATATTGATGGGCGAATTTAATGTTTTTGTCGTTAAGGAGTCTTCTTTTGTCGGAATAGTTGAGTCGGGAAATTATACTACACAAT
>JADLGT010000174.1 GCA_020849195.1 Bacteroidia bacterium | reverse complement strand
ATATGGAAACGTTTCTGGCAATATACATTTTGTACATCTTTGTAAAATGGATACAGCCTGATTTACAGATTCGACAAAATGGTTATTTTCAGATATCTCACTCTTACTAAATCTTGGCAAGACGGATGACTTAATCTCCCGTGATGATCGAATATCCCGCAGTATTCTGACATTTTTCCTAATTTTAAATGAAGGAGATGCGTTAGGGGTGGGTTGATTTAAAATAACTTTGTTGGGTTTTAGGTCATTGAAATCAAAATAATAACCCACTCCGGGATCAATATGGATAACTTGAGAATTTTGAAAATATGGCGAAACATCAGGTTGCTTCAATATTTCTTCAAGGATATATTTTTCAGACGCAAATATTATTTCATCGCATCCTGAACTCGCAACAAAATATAAGGAACCATTTGAGGTTGCAAGAATTAGGGCATCTGCATCTGCGGAAACTAATGCCAGAGAATTTGCGCCTTGAAGTTGAGCAAAAGCTTTATAAAAAGCGTCAAAAAGATTATTATTGATCTGTCGATAATGCCAAATCAAATTAATCGCCACCTCAGTGTCAACTTCATATTGACGCTCCATTTCCGGAATATCATTCCACAGTTTTACGTCATTAACAATAATTCCATTATGAAGCATACACATGCCATGGCTGAGAACGGGCTGATTATTATCGTGAGTTTCTTCGCTCCCATTTGTCACCATTCGCGCGTGCCCCATAAAGCCCAGCGTTGTCCCCTGAACCCGTGCCGACAAGGAAAATTCCTTGACTTCACTGACGAACTCCCTAGTTTTTATCAATTCTTTAGCACGCAATGGCCGTTTTAATACTGTAAGATTTTCATCTGACAACAACATGAGACCAGATGCATCCTTTCCGCGCGTTTCAGACAATACAAATAATTTCTTAATTACAGAATAGAAATCCTGCTGGTTAAACTTGGATTTTGGACCAGTAATAATACCAAATATTCCGCACATGTCATCACACCTTTCTTTTTAGAAATGTAATATATAGAAAATTAATATTTACTCATCTTTGTTGAGTAAAACCAACTGCAGTGAAGTAATTTGATCAGAAATAAAACCTAGGGATAATATTAATATACCGCTTAGGAAAGCGAGCACGCTGGAATTCGGGATATGCAGAGAACCAATAATAATTGACGCATGTATAAATAAGATCAGCGCTAAAAGCATTAAGCCATTGGAGATAAACTTAAAGACACGAATGGGATCAAACAACATAAATATTTTGAAAATAATTAAAACAAATCTCCAGCCATCGCTAAAAATATTAATTTTGCTCTTACCACCCTGGCGTGGTCGAATATTAATGGGTACGTACTTAACATTGTGTCCTGTTTTTAGCATCACCAAAGTACTTGTCGTCGGATAGGAAAAACCCGCGGGGAACAAAGGCACAAACCGCTTAACAATCGAAGCCCGAAACATGCGATACCCCGAGGTTAAATCTTCGATCTGGAAGTCTGTAACCCAACTTGCAAGACGATTGTAAAATTGGTTGGCAAATTCCCGATGTTTTTTTTGCCTACCAATCGGGCGAGCACCAACAATCAGATCATATCCTTCAACATATTTCATCATCTCAAAAATATCACGAGGGTCATGCTGACCATCGGCATCCATACAACAGATCCATTCGCCCTTAGAAGCTTTAATACCCATTCTTATTGCTGCGCCATTACCCTTGTTATATGGCTGACGTTGAACGCGCAAAACTTGAGGGTAAATCCGCTCACATTCCTTCAAAATTTCAATTGTGCCATCGGCAGAATTATCATCGACTACAATGATTTCAAAAGGGCGATTCGTTTCCTGAAGTACATTGAAACAATCAGCAATTATTGCCGAAATCGTTTCTTTTTCATTGTATACAGGCAGAACAATAGAATAATAAGGCTGAGTATTTTTAGGCATAAATTTCCTCACGAAAAATAATAATTATAACTCTTTTTGCGTAGAATATTCCTAATATTTAATCAGTCCAAAGATATTTTTTCTCAGAAACCTTCAGAGCAATGCTTAATATCAGTTATTAATTCCTACACACTATCCGTTGTTTGATCAAAACGCATCAAACTTACTAGCAACCAGGAGAAGATTAATTCCCAACATAAAACGCGTTTCATATGTCACTTGGAAACCGGCTTCGTGAAGAAGGCTATGTATTTGCTCAGGAGTCAAACCATATACTTCACCCGGTTTCATCCCGCGGTCTTTTTGGTCTACGTCCCAAGGTTTACGAATCGTATGCCAAATAGTCGAGATAAATGGCGGAATCATAGTTAAAATTATCTTTCCATTTGCAGCCAGTACCCGATATGCCTCCTTTAATACTTGTTCCCTATTGGGAATATGATTAAGAGCGGCAATAATCGTAACTGTATCAAATTCTTGAGGCCTAAAGGGTAACTGAGCGGTGTCTTCCACCACCAAGTCCACCCCCCCCCAATCATAAACATCAACACCAATACCCGGACCTGGGTAGGTCTTGACCAAATCATTAGTCCCGCAACCTATGTCGAGTAAACGCCCGGTGATGAACGGGATCACTGTCTGAATTCGTAATCGGAGTAAATACTTACCAACAAGGTCTTTCATTTTTTTCTCCTTGCAAAAGTCAGTTTAAATTGAGTTCAAGGTTGTAAATGGCAGCGATCAGGTTGAAGCGCAAAGCGAATCTTTTTCT
>JADLGT010000173.1 GCA_020849195.1 Bacteroidia bacterium | reverse complement strand
TGATAAATTTAAAAAGCGTTACGAGAAAAAAAGCACAAAATAAATTGAATAATTTTCTTTCATAACAGCCCCTTCTTTAGGGGCTGTGTTGTTTTTAGGCTATTGTGTAGCTCTATGTAGATTCTACAAGTTCAACTAAAAATTTCGAATAAATATCGCGAATAAATTAATTATGAAGCGGCTCGTTTATTATATAGCATTACCATTTATTTATCTTATCTCGTTGTGTCCGTTTTGGCTGCTGTACGGCATTTCTAATTTTATGTTTATTGTTTTGTATTACGTAATTGGCTACAGAAAAAAAATAATTTATACCAATTTGCGTAATTCTTTTCCTGAAAAACCTGAAAAGGAAATTAGATGTATTTGCAAGACCTATTTCCGTTACCTCTGCGACCTAATACTTGAAACGTTTAAAACACTTACAATAAGCCGGAAAAAAGCATTAGAACATTGTTATATGACGGAAGAAACCGTATCTGTTTTTAATAATTATTATGAACAAAATAAAAGTGCAATAATTGTATTGGGACATTTGGGCAACTGGGAATGGGCAGGCAACTCATTTGCCTTACAATGTAAACACCACTTGAATATTATTTATCACCCGCTCGAAAATATTTATTTTAATACACTTATTGTAAAAATACGTACGCGTTTTGGCAATGGACTTATAGCTATGAAAGATACATTCAGGCAAATGACAAAAAATAAAAATGAATGTACGGCAACTGCCTTTATTGCTGATCAAACTCCGCCTCCCGAAAATGCACACTGGACAAATTTTCTCAATCAGGATACGCCTGTATTTAAAGGGACAGAATTAATGGCAGCACGATTTAATTATCCGGTAATTTATATTAATGTTATTCGTATAAAAAGAGGCTACTATAAAATTCAAGTCGAAGATGTGATAGACGACCCCTCAAAAACTCACAGTGGTTACATAAGCGAATGGCACACTAAAAAATTAGAAGAACTTATTAAGCAACAGCCCGAAACATGGTTGTGGTCGCATCGCAGATGGAAACATAGTCGCTCCACTCAAATTTTGCGTTAGCAGTTTAGTCGGCTAATCTCAGGAATAACATCCGTACAACACAATATACAGCGCTTACTTCACTAAGGTTACATGCCCTACATAAGCATGGTCAATATCAAACACGTCGGTAAGTGCAACCTTCCAAACATAAACATCTTGTTGGGCAACCTCGTCTCCATTGTTGGCGCGACCATCCCAGTCGAGATATAAACTATTGGTAACAATTTTGGAACTATAAGGTTTACAAAATCTCTTGACACCGTAAACCATGTAGCTACTGAGGGAGAGGCTGATACAATAGATGTAACAATTAAGAAAATGGACGAAATTACAACGCTTATCCCACTGCTAATTAAAATTGATGTAGAAGGTTTTGAGACTGAAGTTCTGAAAGGAGCAAAAAATATTTT
Organism: Bacteroidia bacterium; assembly: GCA_020849195.1. Lineage (GTDB taxonomy): Bacteria > Bacteroidota > Bacteroidia > JABDFU01 > JABDFU01 > JABDFU01. The sequence goes on along the minus strand of JADLGT010000173.1, from coordinate 4,773 downwards.
ATCAAATGAAAACTTAAAAGCAATAATTATTGAATTAAATGGATCGGGAAATCGCTATGGTTATGATGAACAATTAATCCACAAGAACCTCCTTAGTTTAGGGTTTCAAACATACAAATACGATCCATTTAATAGGGAAATCACTCCAATTCCATCATATGGAAATCACAATACTATTTACATTAGAGATGAAAATTTTGTAAAAGATAGAGTTGGGAATTCAAGAAAAATTAAGATTGGGCAAAAAGAAATATAAAAAACAAACTTAACTTACCTTTATTCCTGTCCTAAGAAATGGGGGCATTACAATAGAATTTGATGTACACCCCCCCGAATTTTAACTATATTTACCTCACTATTAATTGTAGTATTCCATAAATTAAATTTACCCTGTTTATGAGCAAACGTATCATTAAAAAAGTTGCAGTGTTGGGCTCGGGCGTAATGGGTTCACGCATTGCCTGCCATTTTGCAAATATTGGATTGGAAGTTTTATTACTTGACATCGTTCCGAAAGATGCCGTCGCCGATAAAAAATCTCGAAATAAAATAGTGAACGATGCGCTTGCCTTTGCACTAAAATCAAACCCTTCTCCCATCTATTCAAAATCGTTTGCGAACCGAATTACGACCGGAAATTTTGACGACAAGATGAAAGAAATAGCCGGATGCGATTGGATTATTGAAGTGGTTGTTGAACGACTTGATATTAAAAAAAATATTTTTGAAAGCGTTGAAAAATACCGCACTCCGGGAACACTCATTACTTCAAATACTTCGGGCATACCGATTCATCTGATGAATGAAGACCGTAGCGACGATTTTCAAAAACATTTTTGCGGAACACATTTTTTTAATCCGCCGCGTTATTTAAAACTTCTTGAAATTATTCCAACGCCTAAAACATCGCCCGACGTGGTTGAGTTTTTAATGCAGTACGGCGAATTGTATTTAGGAAAAACAACAGTTCATTGTAAAGACACGCCTGCATTTATTGCCAACCGCATTGGGGTTTATGGCATCATGAGTCTATTTCACCTTGTGGAAAAAATGGGATTATCCATTGAAGAAGTAGATAAACTTACAGGTCCGGTTCTTGGTCGCCCTAAGTCGGCTACTTTCAGAACATGCGATGTTGTTGGATTAGACACCTTGGTACACGTTGCAAATGGAGTTGCAACAAGTTGTCCGAATGTCGAAGCTAAAGCTGAGTTTGCAATTCCCGGATTTATTGCAAAAATGGTAGAAAACAAATGGCTGGGTGCTAAAACCGAACAAGGTTTTTTTAAAAAAGTTAAAGTTCAAGGAGGAAAAAGTGAAATACATGCACTCGACCTTAAAACACTTGAATACAAACCATCGGTAAAAGTAAAATTTGCTACTCTCGAAGCCACAAAACTTATTGATAATCTCCATGAGCGAATGAAAGTATTGATTAGTGGAAAAGACAAAGCCGGAGAATTTTATCGCTCCATGTTTTTCGGGCTGTTTGCTTATGTTTCAAATCGTATTCCCGAAATATCAGACGAGCTTTATAGAATTGACGCAGCCATGTGTGCCGGTTTTGGTTGGGAGTTGGGACCTTTCGAAACATGGGATACGCTTGGCATTGCCAACACCCTAAAAGATATGGAAGCCGCAGGAAACAAACCGGCCAAGTGGATTTACGATATGGTTTCGAGTGGCGCAACTTCATTCTATAAAATTGAAAATGGAATACGTAAATACTACGACATAACTTCAAAATCGTACAAAACTATTCCGGGAACAGAAAATTTTATTTTACTCAACAACATACGAGGAAATAAAACCGTATGGAAAAATTCAGGCACAACACTAACCGATATTGGTGATGGGATACTCAACCTCGAGTTTCATACTAAAATGAATACCATTGGAGGGGAAGTAATTGGAGGTATTAATTCTGCTATTGATATTGCCGAAAAAGATTTTCGCGGACTCGTCATTTCCAACGAAGGAGCCAACTTCAGCGCCGGCGCAAATGTTGGAATGATATTTATGATGGCTGCCGAACAGGAATGGGACGAACTGAATTTCGCAATAAAAGCATTTCAAAACGCTATGATGCGTGTTCGTTATTCTTCGATACCGGTTGTGGTTGCCCCTCACAACATGGCGCTGGGCGGCGCATGTGAAATGAGCATGCACTCGGATAAAGTTGTTGCTCATGCCGAAACATATATGGGACTAGTAGAATTTGGTGTTGGTGTAATTCCGGGTGGCGGCGGAACAAAAGAGTTCGCAGTACGCCTATCCGACGAAATAAAAGAAGGAGATGTTGAACTGAATGCATTTCGTCAACGATTTTTAACAATAGGTCAGGCCCAAGTCTCCACTTCGGCTCAGGAAGCATTTAACTTAGGCTATTTACGAAAAGGTAAAGATATGGTAGTTGTATCGCGCAGTCGCTTGTTAACCGAAGCAAAGGCCGAATGTTTGGAACTGGCAAAAGAAGGCTATACAAAACCCGTTCATAGAAAAGACATACGCGTGCTCGGAAAATCGGCATTGGGATTGGCATACCTGGGTGCCGACTCGATGAAAAGCGGTGGTTATATTTCGGAACACGATGTGAAGATATCGCAGAAGTTGGCGTATGTACTTTGCGGAGGCGACCTCTCAGCACCAACGCTGGTGAGCGAACAATATTTGCTCGACCTGGAAAGAGAAGCATTCCTTTCGCTTTGTGGAGAAAAGAAAACTTTAGAAAGATTTCAAAGTATAATTGTTGGGGGAAAAGTTCTGAGAAACTAAAAAGGGGGTCAAGCACTATATCGTAAGGTTCAAGTTATAAAGTCGCCCACATTAATACGATAAGAAATAAGAATAACTCAATACAATGACCCCTATAATTCACTCAGTACAAAACATGCCTTTTTATTTACAAGAAACAAAAAAAATAAAATTTACTCTTACAACCCTTAGTACCTAATACCTCAAAAACATGAACGCATACATTGTAACAGGTTTTCGCACAGCGGTAGGCAAGGCCACCAGAGGTGGATTTCGTTTCACCAGACCCGATGATTTAGCAGTTAATGTAATTAAACATCTTATGCAGTCGGTGCCCAATGTAGCCCCCGAACAAATTGATGATTTAATTGTAGGCAACGCTATGCCCGAAGCGGAACAAGGAATGAACTTTGCCCGCTTCATTTCGTTGCGTGCACTAAACACCGAAAAGGTGCCGGGCGTTACAGTTAATCGCTATTGCTCATCCGGACTGGAAACCATTGCTATGGCATCATTCAAAATAAATGCAGGACAAGCCGATTGCATTATTGCAGGCGGAGCCGAAAGCATGAGCCTTATACCCATGGGCGGATGGCGCATTATTCCACATGCCGATGTGGCCCTCGCCCACCCCGATTACTATTGGGGAATGGGATTAACGGCCGAAGCCGTAGCTAATGAATACAAGGTTTCTCGGGAAGATCAGGATAAATTTTCGCTGAACTCGCACATTAAAGCTGTTGCAGCCATTAAGGATGGAAAATTTAAAAATGAAATTGTTCCGATAAAAATTATCGAAACGTATGTGGACGAAAGCGGTAAGAAAAAAAATCGTGAATACACCGTAGATACTGATGAAGGGGCGCGTGCCGACACCAATATTGAAGCACTTGCCAAACTTAAACCCGTATTTGCAGCAAAAGGAAGCGTTACTGCCGGCAACTCTTCCCAAACATCAGACGGAGCAGCTTTCGTAATGGTGGTTAGCGAAAAATTTATGAAAGAAAACAACCTGAAACCTATTGCAAAACTTGTGTCGTACGCAGCAGCAGGTGTTCCTCCGCGGGTTATGGGAATTGGGCCAATAGCTGCCATACCTAAAGCTTTGAAAATTGCCGGCATGAAACAAGATCAAATAGATCTTATAGAACTAAACGAAGCCTTCGCATCTCAATCGCTTGCAGTAATACGTACACTTGGCTTAAACGAAAATATTATAAATGTAAACGGCGGAGCTATTTCGCTTGGTCACCCCTTGGGTTGTACCGGAGCAAAACTTTCTGTTCAAATTTTTAACGAACTAACGCGGCGCAAAAAGAAGTACGGCATGGTTACCATGTGTGTGGGCACCGGACAGGGAGCAGCAGGTATCTTTGAAATGTTGAATTAATTTTTGCAAACATTTTTAGTTATAGATTATCTGAGCATTGTTTTATAAGGTGTCTGTTTTAGTATTTCAATTAATGGTTTCATCAATATTTTTGAATCAATCCATGCGATGTGCCAGGTAATGTAAGTGCTTTCTTCTTTTATAAAATCTGTTTTTAATAAAGCGATTTCATTTTTAATTCGACGAAGTATTTTTACCTCTTCAGCTTTTGAAACTTTTTTGTTTAAACTGTCTTTGAAAGTGTTTAAAACAATCGTGTCGAATGGAGTTACAGTTGCATTTTGTGTAATCCAGTGTAAAGTATGTTTTGAAAGAGCGGGCAAAATATCATAATGCCCCAACTGGTAATGAACTAGCAATTGTAACATGCGGCTGTTTTTTTGAATGTCTAATCTGTTACTTGTTTTAATCATTAGTATTTTATTGATGCTACGCAAGGCTTTTCTGTAAAGACCTTTTAATAGGTACGAATCAGATAGGTTGTCGTACAAGGTAAGAAGCCCGGACGTTGAATAAGTATTTGAGTTAATTATTTTTTTTAAGTATTCCCATGCTTCAATTGCCCTGTCAGGGTTTAGCCGCATATTTTGACAGTGCATGTAGTTGGTTGTCAACACTATAATGCCCCC
>JADLGT010000172.1 GCA_020849195.1 Bacteroidia bacterium | reverse complement strand
ACGTACATAATTAAATTCGCCTTGCAAATAAAGATTTTTAATATTGAATAAATCGAAAAACTTGTAGCCTAGCTGCACACCTTGTTTATTGGCCCACCAACCTTTTTGGGCTAGCACTTCTTTTAATAATAGCTCATCTATAATTACCTGTCCATAAACCTGTTGCTTTTTACATATTTTTATTTTAAAACCTCCGCCAATTAATGCGTTATCCGACGAGCCTAAGGAATACTCTATTGGTCGGTAAAAAATAACAGGGTTTAAATAGTTGGGGTCGAAGCTGCGGGCACGATTTTGATCGGCTCCTTGCCAAACAATAGATTCAAATAAATTGATGTTAATCCGTTTGGTAACAGCCCAGCTTAGCAGATGAAATGTACCGAATTTATTTTTGGCATCTGCAAGCAGCCCGCTTGGGTTTGTAACATCTTTTTGCCATGCAAAAAGGCATACATATTTTATTTTCCAAACGTTGGCTGTTATTCTTGCATAGGGATAGTTATTCGAAAAATCAGAGAGAAATAAAGAGCGGTAGCCGTCGCCCCAAAAGTGTTTCCCTTTGCCGAGCTGAAAGTTGAAAATACGGTTGGGAGAATAGGAAATAGATCCGCCTATATTTTGAAAGGAGTACGACTTCCCATTTTTATAAGCGTATCCAAATTCCGGAATAACACCCATGTGCTTAACAGACGAGTCGAGGTAATTTACAGCTTGTAAACTTCCGGCAAGACCGGTAAGCGAGACCGACCATTTGTTCCCGAAATTTCCGGTAACCAATAGCCCTCCGGTGTATTCAACAAAAGTTTGGGCCTTGGTGCCCGCACCGTACTGTACATCAGTAATCGGAGAAATAAAAAATTTATTGTTAGATAATGGAAACGGTTTGTAAAGCGAATCGATAAGAGTGGTGTTTTTAATATCAGAACGCAAATAAGGTTTGATGCAGGTGTGCAATACACTGTCCTTGGATGCAGTATTTTTGTCGATAAAATAATTAAATGTATTGTATAGCGGAATGAGGTCGGATTGGGCGACGGCAGTAAGCACAAAAAATGTAATAGAAATTAGCAGCAGAAATTTCCGAAATGCCATCAGCGGATTTTGTTGCGGTTCTTTACTTTGGTGATGAAGAACGGTATTTGAGCTAAACATGCGGCAACGCAACCTACAATAATAAAAGCATACGAAGGTTCAATGTTCCGAGTTGCAACGGCTGTTGCAATAACAATAATATTTACAGCATATATTGACAATACAGTTCCGCGATGCCCCATGCCAATATCAATAAGCCGGTGATGGATATGATTTCGATCGGCCGAAAAAGGCGACTGTCCACGAATAGTGCGGTAAATAAAAATACGCAGCGTATCGAAAAGCGGATAAAATAAAACAGCCATTACAAAAATTGGTTTTGAAATATTGGTTACCACTTCCGGTAAAGCATTAATATTAAAATCAATTAACGTATCGGAAACATCATCGGATGATAACGGTAATTTGTATTCGATTAAACGTATAGCCAACACACAAACCACAAGCCCTATCGAAAGCGAACCCGAATCGCCCATAAAAAGTTTAGCAGGTGAAAAATTGAAAATCAAAAAACCTAAAAGCGAACCTGCAAGCGAAAATGCTAGTGCTGCCATTACCGGTTCGCCGGCCAAGTAAAACCAAAAACCAAATGCCAACCCGCAAATCAAGCCTATTCCAGCTGCTAGCCCGTCAACGCCATCAATCAGATTAAAAGCATTTACCACTACAATATACGTAGATAGCGACAAAAACACCTGGCCCCATTCGGGCAGGTCGCGCAAGCCAAATAGTCCATGAAAACTGGTAATTTTAATATTAGCAATTAGCACAAGAATTAATCCAACAATTACATGTGCTACTAATTTTTTCATTGGTGCGGTACCAATAATATCGACTTTTACTCCAACAAAAAACAAAATGAGTAGCGTAGCAACAATATATTGAAAATCGTTTACCGAACGTTTAAGCTGTGTAAATGCGTGTAACTGATCGAACGGAAACCACAGCGCAAATGCAAATAAAGTAGCGGCAAAAATAATAATGCCACCAATTGTAGGAATAAGCCTGTTGTGAATTTTACGTTCTTCCTTAGGCTCGTCGAATAGGCGTTTTAAAATAGCAACACGTATAAGCGCTGGCGTTGAAAGCAGCACTACAAAAAATGCGGTAAAAAATATGAGGAGGTAAGTCCACATAGGAACGCTAAGTTAATAAAATCATCTGTTTGCCCGACAAATACAGAAAAGCTGAGTCGATCAAACAGTTTCCGATTCGGAGATATTTAAAAGTCATAATAAATAGTTGAAAGAGAAGTTTTAAAACTCAGGTAAGCAATGGTTAGCGGGCTATTGCCGTATCGATCAATGTAATTTATTCCTCCGCATACCTGCATATTGTTTACAGGATTAATGATGTAGGCTAACGAAAAGTCGATATTTTGAATAGTGGCTTCTTTGCCCTGATTTTGAAAATTATTTGTTGAGTTAATTCCGTTAACAGCACTCACATCCGAAATAAAAATATTTTGTCCAACAGTACTTGTTAAAGGCGTCGGATATACTGACGATGTTGAAGTAGCATCGGTACCTGTGCGCGCATAAACTAATTTAGCACGAGCCACAAAATCTTTATATCGATAACTGAGAATACTTACAAGCTCTCTAAAATTTGCGCCGAGCGGATGGGCAAGTGCCTGATTGTAGTGAGTATAACTTTGTTCGGAAATTACAGCAGCATAGGTGTATGGACGAACCTGATTATACTCGGCAAGTAAGCTGAGATTTTTTATTTTCAGCAATTGGTGATTTTTAAATCCAATCTGAAATCCTTGTTTGTTATACACCGACTTTATCTTGTCGTATCCATCGAGCACATATTGAGCATAAACATAACTGTTTTCGAAGAATTTAAGTTTTAATGTTGAGCCTAACAACACATTGTTAGTAGCATTGAGCGAATACACCAATGCGTTTGTAAAAATAAGGGGGTTGAAATAATTCAAATTAATATTTTGTCGGTTTTTATTGTCGGATGCCTGCCAAATTAATCCTTGAAAAAAACCAAGCTGTACACGCTTATGGATAGCCCAACTCAGGTATTGAAAGCTTGCCGCTTTTTTTTGGAACAAGGCTT
>JADLGT010000171.1 GCA_020849195.1 Bacteroidia bacterium | reverse complement strand
TATTTGTGTACGCTACGCAAAAAATGAAAGTCAGGCAAGGGAGATATTAAAAGAAGGCTTTGTGACAGCCTTCGGTTTATTGAAAAAGGTTGATGAATTAGATTTTGAGAATTGGTTGAAAAAGATAATGATTGATTCGGCAATAAGGGTTCTCCGAAGGTATAAACAAGATTACAAAATTGTGAGCACTGTTAATGCTTACGAAGGATTAAGCCGATATAACGATTTTGTTGATGACACTGTTACCCGCGAAATAGAAGCGGGCGATGTAATAAACGCCATTCAGCTATTGTCGCCATCTTATCGTATTGTAGTAAATATGCACTTGGCAGACGGATATTCGCTAAAACAGATTTCGGAAAAAATGGAGGTGGGCGAGCCAACCATCCGCCTAAATTTTGAGCGTGCAATGCATCAATTACGTAAAAATATTGTACAGTTAACAACAATCAGCAATGCCGAATAAGCCTGTAAATAATTCAGAAATAGACAACGCCATTAAAAACGGACTGTTGAATAACTCTGCTGAGGCAAAGGTTAGCTGGGAGGAGATTGAACAAATGCTCCCGAAAAAAAGTGCAGCCGCTAAAGCTCCATTTGCCGATTATTCTTTCTCTATGAATTCCTTTGCCGGAGTTATCATTGCAGGCTCCACTTCTTCGTTTCAAAAAGTTACTTTGTTTGTAAAAAAGTGGTCGATGGCAGTATATGCAACGGCGGGAAGTATTATTGTTGCAACGGCAGCTTTTTTAATTTTTTATTCAACACCGGACAGTTTGATTAAACCTGCTGTCGAAACGGTTTCTCCTACGTCGGCAGCCCCGATTCCAACTTTACCTGTTAATACAAAAAATATAGAATCATTACAACAAGCGAACATTAATAATAATACTAAAGATCAACCTGTCAATACAACAGAGCCAATGCCTATTTCAAGTACTGAACCGGCAACGACACCTCCGCCGGTTAAATTACCTAAGGAAAAAATTTCTTCAACCGGAATCGTTCAATTAAAAACCGACAAGGATACTTCTCAGTATGATTTTTCCGAAAATGTCGAAAACAAAATGGATAGCACTCACGTTGATAATGAAGCTGCCGAAGGAGGAGGTCGTAAATCGAAAGTATTGTATTACAAAGAAAGTTTATCGCTTGACAGGTTGGAGAAACGAATGTCTGCCAATCCGCAACCTGCTCGCATAGGACCGGAGGAAAAAGAAAAATCTCCAAGTGGTTTATTTAAAAATTTGTTTGACCATCCTAGCGCAAAAGACTCTGCTGCTCAACCCGCCCCCATTACCCCTGCTCCTACAGAATAATTTGAATCCCGTTTTTGCTTTAGAAATGTAACCCCTTTAATTAAATTCGAGCTAAGACTATAACCTATTTCTTTATACTATGATGTTAATCATATTTTTTTGTGATAAAAAACTACATTTTTGATGTGGAATAAAATAGTGTATGATAACCCAGTTAAACAAACAAAAGGAAGTTTCTTCATGTGATCGGTGTAGTTCAGTGCACGATTCTATTTTCTGCGCTCTTAATAAATCCGAATTAAACATCCTTTCGCAAAGCAAATCGCATATCGCTTATAAAAAAGGGCAAATGATTTTTTATGAAGGCAATCACCCGCAGGGATTATATTGTATTTATTCGGGGAAAGTAAAAATTCATAAACTTGGGCACGACGGGAAAGATCAAATTTTGCGTTTAGCAAAAAAAGGAAACGTCATCGGGTATCGTGCTTTGCTGAGCGAAGACAAATACCACGCATCGGCCACAGCAATTGAAGATTCATTGATTTGTTTTTTCCCCAAATCAACCTATCAAAATCAAATTATTGCGAACCCTGCGCTCTCTGTGCAAATGATAAAATTATTATCGGCCGATTTAAAGTATGCCGAACAAAAAGCCGTCAATATGGTGCAAAAGCAAGTAAGAGAACGAGTAGCCGAAACCGTATTGATGCTCAAAGAGTTTTTTGGACTAGAGCAAGATAATGTTACAATAAATGCTGTTTTAACCCGCGAAAGTATTGGCAATATTGCAGGCACAACAACCGAAACCGCAATAAGGGTACTCTCCGGCTTTCACAAAAGTAAAGTAGTGAACCTTGTTGGTAAAAAAATCGAAATTCTTAATTCGAAAGAATTAGTAAAAATCGCCAATCTCACCGAATAAATTTTTCATTCCGCTAAAAGGCTAATTGCTAAACGTTTTTTGAACCGAGATTATATTCGGACTTTAAACTTCTCCCTTAATTCTGTATTTTTATCGGACGGAAATAGGTTTAGAAACTATTTAAATTTTATTACTGAACAATTATGAATCAAGCATATATTATTGATGGTATTCGCACTCCAATCGGAAATTTTGGAGGCTCGCTTGCAACTGTTCGAACCGATGATCTTGCAGCTTTGGTGTTGAAGGAATTATTGAAACGTAATCCAACTGTCAACCCTGTTGGAGTTGACGACATAATTTTAGGATGTGCCAACCAGGCCGGAGAAGATAATCGGAATGTGGCACGTATGGCCTTACTGCTTGCAGGCTTTCCTGTGTCGGTGCCCGGCGAAACAGTTAACCGTCTGTGTGCCTCGGGCTTATCGGCTTCCATTTCCGCTGCACGAGCCATTATGGTTGGCGATGCCGATTTAATTATTTCGGGTGGTGTTGAAAATATGACACGGGGGCCATGGGTAATGTCTAAAGCAAGTACTCCGTTTGGTCGCGACGCACAACTGTTCGACAGTAGTTTCGGATGGCGTTTCGTTAATTCGAAAATGAAAGAAAAATATGGAACTGATGCTATGGGCGAAACCGCCGAAAACCTCGCTGTACGCGATAAAATAAGCCGCAGCAGTCAGGATGAGTTTGCTTACCGGAGCCATATGAAAGCCACTGCTGCACAAACAAAAGGTCGGTTTGCCAAAGAGATAGTGAGTGTAGAAGTTCCTCAGCGAAAAGGCGAGCCTACAACAGTTGGCCAAGATGAATTTATAAAGCCGAACACAACAATTGAATTACTTGCGAAATTAAAACCTGCATTTAAAAAAGACGGATCAGTAACAGCGGGAAACTCTTCCGGCATAAATGATGGTGCCGCCGCAATTTTATTGGCATCAGAAAGTGCAATTAAAAAATACAAGCTTCAACCTAAAGCCAAAATTATATCGTCGGGAGTTGTTGGAGTAGAACCATGCATTATGGGTATTGGTCCCGTTGAAGCCTCTAACAAAGCCTTGCGCAAGGTAGGCTTAACAATTAACGACATTGATATAATTGAACTCAATGAAGCTTTTGCAGCCCAAAGCTTAGCCTGTACACGCGCATGGGGTTTAGATGATAATGACAGTAGAATAAATCCCAATGGAGGAGCAATTGCACTTGGCCACCCATTGGGTATGAGTGGTGCACGTATATTAAACAGCGCAGCTATTGAACTGCACGAACAAAATAAAAAATATGCGTTGGTAACTATGTGTATTGGCGTAGGACAAGGGTATGCTGTTGTTATAGAAAAAGTTTGAAAAAAATAGTTCTTATTCATAATCCACAACCGTTTAACAACTAAACAATGATTTACGAATTCAATAATTACAAGCCGGTTATTCACTCTTCCTCCTTCATTCATCCACAAGCGGTGGTTACCGGTAATGTAATTATTGGTAAAGATGTTTACGTTGGGCCGGGCGCCGCCATTCGCGGCGACTGGGGCGCAATACGAATTGATGATGGCTGCAATGTACAGGAAAATTGTACTATCCACATGTTCCCGGGAACAACAGTTGTGTTAAACGAAGCAGCACACATTGGCCATGGCGCAATTATTCATGGAGCTGTAATTGGTAAAAATGTTTTGATAGGAATGAATGCTGTTGTAATGGACAATGTTGTTATTGGTGCCAATAGTATAATCGGTTCACTGGCTTTTGTTCCGACAGGTATGGTGATTCCCGAACGTAAAATTGTTGCCGGAAACCCTGCTAAAATTATTAAAGACATGACCGATGAAATGATTGAATGGAAAACCCAGGGAACAAAGTTGTACCAGCAATTGCCCGCCCAATGTTACACTACTCTTAAACCTTGCGAGCCGCTTCGCGAAATCCCTGCCGATCGCCCCGATCAGACTACTAGTTATAAAACGTGGCATGAGTCAAAGGGGAAAAAATAGTGTTCCTATAATGAGGAGAAGTTGTAAACGAGTTAGCCACAAGCGGTAAAAAGACCTTCTGTCAGATCAAGTATCGACTATTACATATTAGGACTGACCCGTAATAAACCCCAACACATTGACACTGCCCCACAAACAACATAGAATTTGGTGTTACGTTTGAAAAAAGTGATAACTGATTCGAGTTCTCCTTTACAAATTCAGCAGCAAGATGGAGTAATACCAAAATGATTTATATTTTAGTCCGATCAATATTGGTATAATGCCGATCGGATAGCTGTTTGGGCCAATGCAATTGGACCATTACAGATATCACATCGGTATAATTGCTCTAAATCTTCGTCCTTATGCGCTGTGCCAATATGCTCAACAACAATCCGTTTTCGATTTTGATAACAAATAACCTGAACCGCTATACCGCCTGAATTGGTTTTTACCTCTCTTATGCGTAACATTTATAGCCTTAGTGCGACAAAGTTAGCACTTGATCCCCTTGTAACTATTGAAAAATAAGGAAAGTTAAAT
>JADLGT010000170.1 GCA_020849195.1 Bacteroidia bacterium | reverse complement strand
TAACTATTGAAAAATAAGGAAAGTTAAATTTTAATTGGGGGGGGGTGGACAAGTCAGGAAATGTCAACACACCGGCGAAAGAACCGAAGCAAGCCGCGGGAAACTTACTCCAAAAGTGAGTAGAATGTAACACAACATACAACTGTGTTGATAGTGTCGTGGTACCCGAATTAATCGGAAGATACAGTTACGGCGCATTAACTTTCACTGTTGCTTTACACCCGTTATTATCAGTAACAATTACGTTATATATTCCCGGACATAACGCGTTTTTATACCGTTTGTCGTAGCCATCTGGCCATTGGTAATTGTAGGGTGGTGTTCCATTTATTCCGGTAACCATTATCCATTCTTTGCAGCCGCAGCTTGGGCAGTTGGTGGTGCCTTTGGTGTATTGGGCGTTGAGGGTGCAGCCGCAATTATTCACAGTTATGTAATTTATTTTTGTAATGCTGTCTTTCTTGCACAGCGTTGTTACAACTAATTTAACATCGTAATTTCCTACTCCCGAAAATTTTACCGTTGGCGAAACCGAATCGGAAACAGTGGGTGTACCGCCTGTGAACATCCAATGAAATTTGTATCCTGTGGTATCACAGGAATTATTTACTGAAGGAGTAAATTTTATGGGCGCGTTGGTGCAAACACTTGTGGTATTTGCTGTGTAATTTAAGCCAAGTGTTTTTGCTTCACAGATATTTATGCATAAAGAAGCCAGTACTGCATCTTTCAAGGCTGTATTTCCATGAACCGTTTGCCAGGCTCCGGGAGTTACAGGATAGCCTCCGCCTGGAGTTGCAGTGCCGTTCATCCCCTGTCCATTAGAAGTACATATAAATAAGCTATTACCTGAAATAGCTATTGCTCCTCCATCATCTAAGTCTTCATAACCTATTCCTCCAAAATAGGTGGCACATATTTTTTTCCCTGCCGAAGTAAATTTTACGATTATTTGATCTTCAGTTCCTCCGGCAAAAATTGGTTGGTAGGCACAAGGATCTAAATTCGGACCTGGTTGTTCTTCATCTTCCAAATACAGGTAAACATTATTGTTTCCATCTGTAGTAATAGCCTTGTCTGTAGAGAGGATTTCCCAAAACCATGATCCATAATAGGTACTCCATTTAAACACACCTGCAGTATTAAATTGTACAAGGTAAGTATCAGTAGTACCTCCTCCATAAACAGGTTGATAACTCGCAGCCGTGGCTATCGCGCTTGTGCTTGCAGTATATCCTGCCAAGTAAACATTGCCGATTTTATCGCATGCAGTGCTATACCCAAAATCATTAGCAGTACCTCCATAATAGGTAGCCCAGTTGCATGTGCCTGTGGCTGCATCAAATTGTGCAAGAAAGGCATCATTCACCCCTCCCAAAACAGGCTGATGAGCTGGGGAGAGGGCTATTGCGTTTGTACTTTGAGTTACACCTGCCAGGTAAACATTACCTGCATTATTGCAAGCTGTGCTATAGCCTACATCATTATTAGTTCCCCCGTAATAAGTAGCCCAGTTGCGTGTGCCTGTGGCTCCGTCGAATTGTACTAAGAAGCCATCGTCTCCTCCTCCGGAAACAGCTTGATGAGCAATTGGAGAAGCTATTGCGTTTGTACTAGAAGTATTTCCTGCTAAATACACTTTTCCGGCATTATCACAGGTGGTGCTGTAGCCTACATCATTATTGCTTCCCCCGTAATAGGTAGCCCAGTTACGGGCACCGGTAGTGGCATTGAATTGCACTAAGAAAGCATCTGTTCCTCCACCAAAAGCAAGTTGATGAGCTGTAGTAGCGGCAATCATACTTGAACTTTGGGTAAATCCTGTCAAATATACATTTCCTGCATTATCGCAGGCGGTGCTGTAGCCCCAATCTGTAGCTAATCCCCCGTAATAGGTTGCCCAGTTACGCACACCTGTAGCCGCATTGAATTGTACTAAAAAGGCATCCCATAGCCCTCCAAAAACAGCTTGATAGCCTGTAGTACTGGCTATTACACTGGTATTTTGGGTGGCTCCTGCCAAATACACATTTCCTGTATTATCACAAGCAGTGCTGTTGCCATAATCCCTCTGTGTTCCCCCATAATACGTAGCCCAAATCAGAGGATCAATAATTAGCGGATATGAATGGTTGTAGGTTGTTAGTTCGAAGGTAACAATGGAGCCAATAGCCAATAGCGAATAGCCATTAGGGGGAGGAGTTTTTTCCCTATTGCCTATTCGCTTTTCGCTATTCACTAATTTATATTCACAGCCCACATCTACAATTTCTCCATTTATGTTTTGGTAAACTTTTGGAAGGTATTCTTTGGTAAGACCCAGCTCGCTTGCTATTTGCAAACTGCCGTCTGCCAATTTTTTTACTTTCGCTCCTGTGTATTTTAATTTAATTTGGTTGGGGTTGGCGCCGGGGTTTATTACTATGTCGTACTTCAAACCTTTTTCTTTTCCTCCATAGTAAACTACATCAATTCCCTTGTAAATATTTTTTTGAATTACTCTGTTGTACGATTTTACATTGGTAATCCCATTGGGGCAATGGGCGTAGTAGTAATTGGTGTAGCCTTCAACTTCTTCCTGGTTCAGTGTTTCGGAGTTAGGGTTGCCTCCTGCAAAGTCAACATCGGTACGTTGTATTTTTATTAAGGCTTTTTCTTCGAGTTGGCGTTTTAGTTCTTCAACTTGTTGTTGCGAAAAGTTCGGGTCGAATTTTTTTAGTTCTACTTCTTTGTTGATTTCGCTCATTACTTCGCTCATATTGCTGGTAACGTAACTCATTCCTGTTTTGCGCAAATACACATCGGCACCGCCACCATCGCCTTTGTATAAAATTTCAGGGCACAGGTTGCCTTTCATATCGGCTATTTGTCCTTTGTTGGGAGTAAATAACATGCCGGAGCCTTTGAGGGGGTTCTTGGTTAGTAGTTCCTGGTTAGTAGTTGTTTGGCTGCCAAAGCCAATGGCGTTTTGTGCAAGAACACTAACACTTGCAGCAATAATTGTGACAGTGAAAAAAAAGTAGAGGTGTTTTTTCATGTTTAAAATTTATTGGTCGCTGTAGGTAAACATTGTGTTGTTTTTTTACGGTGCATTAATCTTCACCGTTGTTTTACACCCATTATTATCAGTAACAATTACGTTATATGCACCCGGACATAACGCATTCTTGTAGCGTTTATCGTATCCATCGGGCCATTGGTAATTGTAGGGTGGCGTTCCGTTTATTCC
>JADLGT010000169.1 GCA_020849195.1 Bacteroidia bacterium | reverse complement strand
TGACAGGGCAAAAGAAAATGCAAAAAATTTAGGCATAACATTTGATAACGAACTAAAGCGCATAATGATACACGGAATACTGCATTTAGCGGGCTATTCCGATAAAAGCGAAAAACACAAAAAAGAAATGAGAAAAAAGGAAGACGCATATATTAACACTTTTTAAAAAATAAATAAAATGAGAAAACGCAACTTCAACCTGTTAATCGCCCTATTGCTCTCGTCGGTTGTTTTGGCACAAGACAAACCATCTGCAAAATCCGGCCAGCCAAAACAAACATCGAAACCCAATGCTGTTGTTATGACGGCAAAAGATACGCTGTTGTGTAAGGCATGGAAACCGATTTCTATTGAGCGGTTTCATGTGGCGAACAAACCCGAAGGAACGGAAAAGGATGACGGGGTAACATTTGTATTAGAAGGTACCGTTTTTTTAACTATGGAAGGTGTTCAGAAAACAGGAACTTGGATAACCGACAAATCGAAAAAGTGGATTACATTAACTTTTGAAGGAGGAACACAGTATCGGTTTCAAATTTTTAACCTTACGCCAACTGAATTTTATTACGAGTATCAGGATGCGGAATTGGTGCGTACCAAATATAAATGCGAGCCTGCAAAAAAGTAAATTTATTTTGATTTACGAATTTTAAATTCGCCTTCTGCCCGTTTAATTTCCTTTTGCATATTGTTGGTGTATTTTTCGTTGAACGAAAATTTTCCTATACTAGGAATGTAAGCAATTTTAGCAATTGGAAAGTCGAGCAAAAAATCATCCACTCCTGCCATTTGGCGCAGAAGCGTAATTTCAAATTCGAATACAAACAAAGGAGGAGTGCTTACCGAATCGGATAAGGCGGTGTTAATAAGAAAAAACCGGTTATAATAGTTCGGAGACGAAACTTGTATAGAATATTTTTTATTTCGTTTAAGTACAAATCCGAAATCCATAAGCGGATTTACCGATAAGGAATCAATAATTTTATTACCATCGTATAATTTAACTCGGACACTTTTCTTCAACTCGGGATTTGCGAAATAACCTACCATTGCCAAGCAGTCGTTTTTGCTAGTTTTCGGCACAGAATTTTTGCCGGAAGTTTTTTTGGGAGTTTCTCCCGATTTATTTTGTGCGCTTGCAACACATGCCAACGCGATAAATATTAGAAACGATACAATTGTCTTTTTCACAGTCTGATTAATTTAATAAAACCAAATTTAATAAAATGAATTGGATGCAGCACAAATATATGCTCGTACATCCACTAAGCCGCCGTATGAGTAATAGTTGAGTGTCAATAGTTTGATAGCCTTCTGTTAAGAAAAAATTGCAGTTTTTCCTTAATGCAATCTGTAGTCGTAGGGGAATAGAAAATTTTTTGCGCACGGATTTTGGGCGTACACTTTAGAGAAGAGGATTGTCGGAAAAGAAAAGAAAGCGCAGCCTAAAATGTATTCAATTTATGATGACCTGGCTCCGGAAAGGGCAGACAGATTTTGCTTATCCCCCCTCAAAAGCCTACATTTGCCCTCCTTAAAAAAAGGCAAAAGCAATGAGTAAATACCCCGAATATAAAGCGCTTAACCTTTCCGAAATTAGTAAAGATGTTTTGAAATTTTGGGAAGAAAATAAAATATTTGAGAAGAGCATCAATTCCCGCGAAGGTAAAACGCCATTTGTGTTTTACGAAGGTCCGCCAAGCGCCAACGGAATGCCCGGTATTCATCATGTTATGGCCCGAGCCATTAAAGATATTTTTTGTCGCTTCCAAACATTAAAAGGCAAACAGGTAAAACGTAAAGCCGGCTGGGATACACACGGACTGCCCATTGAACTTGCTGTTGAAAAAACACTCGGAATTACCAAAGAAGACATAGGAAAAAAAATTACTGTTGAAGAATACAACAAGGCTTGTCGGAAGGAAGTGATGAAGTACACCGACAAGTGGGAAGAGTTAACTCGCATTATGGGTTACTGGGTGGACATGCAACACCCATACATTACTTACGAAAATAAATACATTGAAAGTGTTTGGTGGCTGCTCAATGATTTGTACAAAAAAGGATTGCTGTATAAAGGCTACACAATTCAACCCTACTCGCCTGCGGCAGGCACCGGACTTAGCTCTCACGAATTAAATCAGCCCGGGTGCTACAGAAATGTAAAAGACAGAACGGCTACCGTAATGTTTAAGATCGCTCAGCATAAATTCAAATTTTTAAGTGCGGAATCTACATCCGTTTATTTTTTGGCGTGGACGACAACTCCCTGGACATTGCCTTCAAACACTGCTTTAGCTGTTGGGAAAAATATTGTTTATGCTGCCCTAAAAACAATTCAGCCTTTTACACATAAACCGGTTGTTGTTATCCTGGCAAAAGATTTGTTGCACAAATACTTCCCTGAAAAAAATGCTGACTTATCTTTTGAGAACTATAAAGAAGGAGATAAAAATATTCCGTTTAAAATTATTCAGGAATTTAAAGGAGAAGAATTAGCCGGAATTACTTATGAGCAACTGCTTCCGTTTGCACAGCCAAAAGATGGCGATGAATTTAAAGTTTTACTCGGCGACTTTGTAACAACCGAAGATGGCACAGGAATTGTCCACATTGCTCCCAGTTTTGGAGCAGATGACTTTCGGGTTGCAAAACAAAACAACGTAGGCTCGCTTACACTGGTAGATAAGCGCGGACGTTTTTTGCCCGAGGTAAAAGATGGCGTTTTTCTGTACGGAAACGAATATGTAAAGGAAGCCTATTTAACCGATGAGGAGAAAAAAAGTGAATTTGAAAATCAAAAAAAAATAATAGAAGCTGCCGGAAAAATAAAAGACCTGAAAATTTACCTGAGTGTAGATGAGCGCATCATTTTAAAATTACAGGAAGAGGGCAGGCTCTTCAAAAAGGAAACCTACGAACACAGTTATCCGCACTGCTGGCGTACCGATAAACCGATATTGTATTATCCGCTCGACAGTTGGTTTATAAAGGCAACCGCCGTTAAAGAAAAAATGGGAGTGCTTAACAAAACCATTAACTGGAAACCCGAATCTACCGGCACCGGTCGTTTTGGAAACTGGCTCGAAAATGCAAACGACTGGAACTTATCGCGCTCGCGCTTTTGGGGAATACCTTTACCTATTTGGAGAACCGAGGATGGAAAAGAAGAAATTTGCATAGGTTCCGTTGAACAGCTAAAAAACGAAATCGCCAAATCTGTTAAGACCGGCTTTATGAAAGCCAATCCGCTTGAGGCTTTTAAGCCGGGAAATCATTCTGCAGAAAATTACAACACCTTTGATTTACATAAGCCCTACGCCGACGAATTAATTTTAGTTGCGCCATCCGGAAAAAAAATGTTCCGCGAAAACGATTTGATTGATGTGTGGTTCGATAGCGGAGCAATGCCCTACGCCCAATTACATTATCCTTTCGAAAACAAAGAACTAGTTGATAAGCAAATTTATTTCCCTGCCGATTTTATCGCCGAAGGAGTTGATCAAACACGCGGATGGTTTTATACGCTTCATGCAATAGCAACCATGTGTTTTAATTCGGTTGCGTATAAAAATGTAGTGTCGAACGGATTGGTTTTGGATAAAAATGGAAATAAAATGAGCAAGCGCTTAGGCAATGCCGTTGACCCATTTGACACAATTGAAAAATATGGTCCCGATGCCACACGATGGTACATGATAACCAACGCACAGCCCTGGGATAATTTAAAATTTGACAGTGAAGGAATTACAG
>JADLGT010000168.1 GCA_020849195.1 Bacteroidia bacterium | reverse complement strand
TGGCCGATAGATTCAACACACTTCAGATGGGCATGGTTAGCTCCGAGCGTGTTTTTAAAGTGTTCGACACCCGTACATTTATTGATGATAAAGGCTTACACGGGGCGAATAACATTAATGGTGAAGTGGAATTTAAAGACGTGTGGTTTAGTTACGAAACAGAGGCTGAAAAAAACTGGGTGTTGAAAGGGGTTTCTTTCAAAGCATTAAAAGGCGAAACAATAGCTTTGGTAGGCGCAACCGGAGCCGGTAAGACTTCGGTTATTTCATTATTAAATCGATTTTATGAATACAACAAAGGCAGTATATGTATTGATGGGCTTAACATACGAGACTTTAAATTAAGCTCGCTTCGAAATAATATTGGCTTGGTACAGCAGGATGTGTTTTTATTTTCCGACACTATCTCAAATAATATTTCGTTGTATAATACCTCCATAACTCATGACCAGATTGTAGATGCAGCTAAAGCCGTTGGGGCGCATGATTTTATTATTCAACTGCCGGGTGCTTATAATTTTAATGTCATGGAGCGCGGCGCCATGCTGTCGGTTGGACAACGTCAGCTTATCGCTTTTATACGTGCTTATGTGTTTAATCCAAAAATTCTTGTGCTCGACGAAGCTACTTCTTCCGTTGATACGGAGTCGGAACATCTTATTCAAAAGGCAACCGATAAACTAATTGCTAATCGCACCTCAATTATTATAGCACATCGTTTAGCAACCATTCAAAAAGCAAATCGAATTCTTGTCTTCGATCACGGACAAATAATTGAGTCGGGTACTCACACTCAATTACTACAACTCAACGGACAGTACAAAAAATTGCATGATTTACAGTTTAACCGAGATTATGTAATTGAATTTTCAAAATCTCCCTAAGGACCGATAGAACTTTCGGTTCATGTGTATTAATTCGCCTGCCTGCCGGAAGCAAGGATACCCTACCAAAAAGCCAATGTACTCCAAATGAAAAACCCGGACTAAGAATTACTGCTGCGTCAGCCCCATCTTTTCTGCAAAATGTTTGCAGTAGTCTTTCAAATCCTCTGTTATTTTTTCTTCTCCGGTAGCTTTTTTAAAGGTGTCGGCCATCGATAAAAGACTTTGATAAAAAAAGCGCTTCATTTCATCAATAGTCATATCCTTTGTCCATAAATCAATTCGCAAGGTGTTTTGCTCATTAACATCCCAAAGCGAAATAAGGATTGATTTTGTGAGACTGTTCTCTTTGCCATCGCTTGTTGTCCATTTAATATTTTCGGGAAGTTTGTTTTCATCCAAAGCAACCGTAAATTTTATTTCCGAAGTTTTCATGTGTATTCCATTTTTATTATTTGTGTGCGTAAATAATCCACCTCAATAGAAGGAGGATGTGTAATGATTTAGATGGCTATAAATTTTTTTTTTATTTTTTTACCACAAAAAGGCACAAGCGCAGACTTAATAATCATCAATACTTTCAAGTTGCAATGTAACAAGTTTACAGCGAACTTATCATTTTAGGTCGTTATATTAACCGAAATTTTGAAGTTGAATTTGCAAAACCTCCCTAAAGATTGATAGAAGTGCTAGTCTATCGGAATTAACTCGAATGTCCCAACTCAATGCTAACTCGCTTTGAGTTAGGGTGTTGCATACTATGCTACAATCTATTTTTAATCGAATAAATTCTTTATTAATTAATTGATTTTTTCTATATTTGCCATCCATAAAAAAATTAACTATGCTGATAGTACAAGTAAAAGAAGGCGAATCAATTGAAAAAGCCCTTAAAAAATTTAAAAAGAAATTTGAAAAAACCGGTGTTGTAAAAGAGCTACGCGAGCGTCAAAAGTTCACTAAAAAATCTGTTCGTCGCCGTCAGGAAGTTATTCACGCTCGCTACAAACAAAAATTGCAACTCGGAGAAATAGAGGAATAATTTATCTATAATTTAAAATAGTAAAAGCAACCGAAGTTTCCGGTTGCTTTTTTTATGCTATTAATTTAAAGTTTCGGATAATTGCGCCTTATAATTCTGAATTGTTTTTCTGTAATTTTGTTTAAAACCTTACATCTCACTTAATGAAAATTGAGTTGCTCAAAGACAATTTCCTCCAATACCTCCGCTTCGAAAAACGTATGTCGGCTCACACCGTTACGTCTTACGACACAGACCTCAATCAGTTTATTTTATATTTAACCCAAACCTACAAAACCGATTCGGTAAATGAGCTAAATCATCTTATTATCAGATCTTGGGTGGTGCTTCTAATGGAAAATAAAATTTCACCGCGCAGCATCAACCGCAAGTTGTCCACTCTTAAATCTTTTTATAAATATCTTCTTAAACATAAAATCGTTACCGAAAACCCTGTTTTAAAAATTCAATCGCCAAAAATTTCAAAACCCTTGCCTGTATTTGTGGAAAAAGACAATATGGATAAACTGCTTGACAATGTTGAGTTTGGAGAGGATTTTTCCGGAATTCGTAACCAATTGATGATTGAGCTATTTTATGCAACAGGGATACGAATTTCCGAACTTACCGGACTAAAAAAACAAAATGTAGATTTATATAATTGCACAATAAAAGTTTTAGGAAAACGTAATAAAGAACGAATAATTCCTTTTGCCGATACGCTTAAACAAAAAATAGAAAAATATTTGTGCGAAGCAGAAAAAACAATTAAAAATAATTCCGATTACTTTTTTATCACCGAAAAAGGAAATAAGTTGTACGAAAAATTGGTTTACAGAGTTGTAAATAACTATCTTAGCATAGTAACGACCATAGATAAAAAAAGCCCGCATGTATTACGTCACACTTTTGCAACACACATGCTTAATAATGGTGCCGACCTGAATGTGATTAAAGAACTGCTCGGACATTCGAGCTTAGCAGCAACGCAGGTTTACACACACAATACAGTCGAAAAATTAAAGAACATTCATAAACAGGCGCATCCAAAAGCCTAAAAAACAAACAGAGTACTAATTTTTAAAACTTACAGTTATGAATATCAAAATTCAATCTATCCATTTCGATGCCGATAGCAAGTTGATCGAGTTCGTTCAGGAAAAAGTAACCAAGTTGGGCCGTTTTTATGATGGCATAATTGGAGGAGAAGTATTTTTAAAACTTGACAAATCAAGTAACTCCGAAAATAAAGTAGCCGAAATAAGACTTCAAATACCCGGCAACGATCTTTTTGTAAAGAAACAATGCAAAACTTTCGAGGAAGCTGTAGATACAAGCGTACTGGCTCTATCAAATCAAGTCAAAAAGTATAAAGAAAAGGTAAAGGGATTATAGTATAGTTGGCTATTCGGCTTTCTGACAAATTATTTCTTTTTTTCTCAAAATATTTTTTTCACCGAGGATTTTCAATTGAATTTTCGAAACTTCCTAAAGGTCGAAATAATCTGCTATTCATCGGAATTAACACGCACATCGCTAAAAAGCCGGCACAATTGCATTAGTGCGTTGTAGTTCTAATGCACAGTTTTGTCTAAAATAGTATCTTTAATCTTCGTATGAAATTTGTAAATCCATCGTTTTTATTTGCTCTGTTTGCTATATCTATTCCAATCATTATTCACCTGTTCAATTTCAGGCGATACAAAACAATTTACTTTACCAATGTTAAATTTTTAAAAGAAGTTCAACTCGAAACTCAATCGCGTTCAAAGCTAAAACATCTTCTTGTATTGCTGGCGCGTATTCTTACGCTTATTTTTCTTGTGTTTGCATTTGCTCAACCTTACTTGCCGTTAGATAATAAAAAAATTATTGCCGGCACACAAGCCGTAAGTATATACGTCGATAATTCGTTCAGTATGGATGCTATAGGAAAAGGGGGCCGATTACTGGATGAGGCAAAAAGACTGGCGACCGAAATTACAGGTGCTTATAAACCCGCCGATCGCTTTCAATTGTTAACCAATGATTTCGAGGGTAAACACCAACGATTGGTGAGCCGCGAAGAATTTTTACAAATGCTGGATGAAATAAAACTTTCACCTTCATTTAAAAACTTGCAACAGGTATTATCTCGTCAGGCCGAAGCATTAAATAACTCCGATTCGGAAAATAAAACATCATTTGTTATTTCCGATTTTCAAAAAAACAGTATTGATACCCATGAAATAAAAAACGACACAACTATTAAAATCAATTTACTTCCGCTAACTGCCGAGGAGCAAAACAATTTGTACATCGACTCGTGCTGGTTTTTGTCGCCCGTTCACAAACTTAATCAACCGGAAGAATTGTTCGTACGTATTAAAAATAATTCGGGAAAAGATTACGAAAACATTCCTGTAAAACTTTTTATAAACAATATGCAAAAAACGCCGGCCAGCTTTAACATACGGTCGGGCGCTACACTCGATACAACTTTGTCGTTCACCACAAATGAAACAGGCATACAAAATGCGCGGATAGAGCTTAGTGATTATCCGGTTACATTCGATGATAAATTTTATTTTTCATTTAATGTATTAAAACAAATACCTATACTGAGTATAAATGCTGTCGATAAATCGAAACCCGATAATGCTAACCCTTACCTGCGTTCGTTATTTGGAAAAGATTCGGTTGTTATTTTGTCAAATGTTGATGAAACACAAGTAGATTATTCTACATTGAACAATTATCGTCTTATTATTTTGAATGAATTAAAAATGCTCTCATCGGGGCTGGCACAAGAGTTAACAAAATTTGTGGCGAACGGCGGCAACCTAATCTTGTTTCCGGCTGCGCAAGCCGAATTAAACTCATACAAAGATTTTTTAACCGGTATTAACACGGGTTATTACGAAGAAGCCGATACCATAAACACAAAAGTTGATTTAATCAACTATATGGCGGATGTATATAAAGATGTTTTCGAAAAAAAATCGGGGAGTATTGATTTACCAATAGTATTTTCGCACTACATCATCAGTAAAAACTCTCGATCGTCGGAAGAGGTTTTGCTTAAATTGCTGAATGGAAATAGTTTTTTGAGTCGCTATGTTGCAGGCAAAGGCAGCGTTTATTTATTTGCAGTTCCTTTAAACTCCGACTGGAGTAACTTTACCAAACACGCATTGTTTGTGCCAACCATGTATCAGGTTGCACTATACAGCCAGCCCCAATACAGATTATTTTATACCATTGGTAATAACGAGGTAATAGAAACACCGGCTGTAACATTAAGCGGGCAGGGTATTTTTAAACTCACCTCTTCCGATAATAAATTTGAAATTATTCCCGAGCAACGGGCAGGAAATGGAAAAACAAATATTTATATACACAACCAGATAAAAGATCCCGGAAACTATTTTCTGAATATGGACAAAGAAAGTAGTATGGGTATTTCGTTTAATTATAACCGAAACGAATCGGATTTATCGGTTTATACTAATGATGAGTTAAAAAGTATTTTTGAGTCGAAAGGATTTTCCAATGTAAATATTATTGAAAGTACCGGT
>JADLGT010000167.1 GCA_020849195.1 Bacteroidia bacterium | reverse complement strand
GCTATTGTTAAGCACAGCAGTAATTTTTTCAAAACCAATTGGACCGCCGCCAATAATTAGCACGTGAAATTTTTCCAGCTTTATAAAAACCGGAAACAAATCATTACCTGTATTTATATTTTCAGACATCTTTTAACTTCTAAAATCCAATAAAGAATTACGACCGCTGAGTTTTTCTTGAAAATCGGGATGCAATTTTACAACATCTCCTACAACAATTATTGCAGGGGCACCTATTTTTTCTTCGGTTGCAATTTTTTCTATTGTATCAATTGTTCCCAATATAATTTTTTCTTCGGGCAACGATCCATTTTGAATAATTGCTACCGCAGCATCTTGTTTATTATTCAGTTTGTAAAGGCTAACAATCTCATTTAGTTTCGATAAGCCCATTAGAATTACCACAGTAGCAGTAGTTTGAGCAGCAACTCCAACATCTTTTGATAATTCTCCGGTAGATGTTGTTCCGGTAATTACCCAAAAACTTTCGCTCGTTCCTCGGTTAGTAACCGGAATACCTTGTAATCCCGGCACGCTTATGGAGCTGGAAATACCCGGAATATATTCTGTGAGTATATTATTTTTTTCAGCATATTCAATTTCTTCATAGCCTCGTCCAAAAACAAATGAATCGCCACCTTTTAGCCGAACAACATTTCCATGTGTGAGTGCAAGGTCAACAATAAGTTTGTTGATTTCATTTTGTGTGAATGAATGTTCTCCTTTTCGTTTTCCTACAAATATTTTTGGAATATCGGGAGGCGAAAATTCAAGTAAAGCCGGATTTACCAATGCGTCGTACAAAACAGCTTGCGCTTTAGCTAAAGCTGTTATTCCCTTTACGGTAATTAACTCAGGGTCTCCGGGTCCGGCTCCTATTAGCGTAAGTTTTGGTTGTATTTTTTTTAAATTTTTAAAATTAAATTGTGCCATGTTTAAAATGGTATAAGATTAATTGTTATTTAATTCTTTTTCTCTGAATACTTTTGATTGATTTAGAAAATCTTCTGCTTCTGCAAAATATTTATTTGCAAATTCTTTTGTTGGATTATTTTTATTGATTTGAAGTACCTGTGTTCTAAAATCGATATCAAAGTTGAATAAGCCCTGCGCTACATAATGTTTATCAAAATCA
Source organism: Bacteroidia bacterium (assembly GCA_020849195.1). Lineage (GTDB taxonomy): Bacteria > Bacteroidota > Bacteroidia > JABDFU01 > JABDFU01 > JABDFU01. Next base: position 3,590 of record JADLGT010000167.1, on the reverse strand, counting down.
TTAATGATGCCATATTGTGTATTGCAATTTACTTGTTTGTCGAGCAATAGTGCTTTAGCAGTACTTACAAAAACACTGTAACTATGGTAAATACTATCGGCAAACTGATTTTTTTCGAGCGACTCTTTTGCCCATCCATATTTTTCTTCCGACTCGAATAGTAGGGTAGCAACCAAATCAATCATTACTCCGGCACATTCGCCTACTCCAATAGCCGGTGTATATTTTACATCGTGTCCCCAATCTACAAAATCATCGTCCTTTAGAGTCGTTAAATCAGCTAAAGGTTTTAACAAACTGTAAAAATATTTTTCTCCCTGCCTTACATAATAATCATTAAAATATTCGCCATCGGTTGAATTATTTTCATAATCATCGAGCAAAGCCCGCAGAACAACAAAGGCGCGCTTGCTTGGTATTTTAAGTACTTTATCGGCTACACGTCCTTCTCCGTTTCCCAGTGTTCCACCTCCCAACAACACCTGCAGGGCGGGCAATACATTTGGTCCGGACTTCAGTGAACTTCCATGAAATCCAATATTAGCAATGCTGTGCTGTCCACAACCATTCATACATCCGCTGATTTTTATTTTGATGTCTGAATTAAAAATTAATTCAGGGTATTCATCGCGAATAAGCTTTTCGAGTTGAATGGCAATGTTGGTGCTGTTCGAGATGCCGAGATTACAGGTGTCTGTTCCCGGGCAGGTAGTAACGTCGGCGGTACTGTCGAAACCGGGTTCGGCCAAGCCAAGTGCATTTAGTTCAACAAAAATATTTTTGAAATATTTTTCGCGTACAAATTTTATTAATAATCCCTGATTGATAGTAACTCGTATATCGTCTGCCGCGTACTTTTTAACAACATCAGCCAATTTTCTGGCGATAGGAGTTTTAATATCTCCCGTTTCAACTTTAATATATATTCCGTAAAAGTCTTTTTGTTTTTGTTCGAACACATTGGTTTTTTTCCTCGCTTCAAATTTTTCAGTATCTTTTACTTCAATGGGAGCTGCCTGAATTTCAGTCGGAGGAATAGTTTGAGCATAAACGGTATAATCAACTTTAAACTTATTGGTTTTAATTGCAATTTTTTCTTCGTTCACCAAACGCATCATTTCATCAAAGCCAAGTTTATTAATCAGGTATTTAACTCTAGCTTTATGTCGGCTTGTGCGTTCGCCGTACCTGTCGAATACCCGCAGCACAGCTTCGGTAAACGGAATAAATTCATCTTCGTTCAAAAACTCGTAAGCGGTTTTGGCAAGAAAGGGTTGGGCACCAAGACCTCCTCCTACAACAACTTTAAATCCGCGTATTTCATTTCCGCCTTCTGTTTTTATTTTAGGAATAAATCCAATGTCGTGCATATAAGTCAAAGCACTGTCTTTTTCGCTTGATGAAAATGCGATTTTAAATTTACGTCCCATATCCTGACAAATTGGGTTACGTAAAAAATACCTGAAAGCTGCGTCTGCATACGGAGTTACATCAAATGGTTCGTGTGGGTCGATACCTGCAATTGAAGAAGCGGTAACATTGCGTACAGTGTTTCCGCATGCTTCACGAATAGTAATATTATCCTGCTCTAATTTCGACCAAAGTTCAGGTGTACGATCCAAGCTTACATAATGAATTTGTATATCCTGACGGGTGGTGAGGTGAAGGTTTCCTGTTGCATATTCATCAGAAATATCAGCAATACGCAGAAGTTGCTTAACGCTCATTTTTCCATAAGGAAGTTTTATGCGTACCATCTGAACACCTTGCTGGCGTTGGCCGTAAACACCGCGTGCAAGACGAAGGCTTCGGAATTTTTCTTCATCGATTTTCCCTTCGCGAAACTGACGAATCTTTTTTTCCAGTTCAATAATGTCTTTTTCAACTAAAGGATTTTCGAGTTCGGTTCTAAAACTTTGCATATTATTTATTTCTTTTCAAATTTAATTCTTTAAGAGTTAAGCCGATTTATAATACCTATTAATTTACTGTACAAGTTTAACGGTTTCAGTAAGATTTTTTTCTGTCCTCTTCTCTTCATTTGAAGACTTAGGATTGACTACCCGACCTGTGTTTACAACAAATGCGTTTTCCGATTGCAGCAGCGACTTATTTTTGATCAGATTTGTTAAAGAAATTACACCAATCACATAATTATCGTTTACACCCGAAAAGCGTTCTGTTATTGACTTAAAGCCAAGTTTGTTCAATAAATTTTCGTTTGAATAACGTAGGTAAATCTCCAAGTCAATATTGGTTGAATAGGCTAGTTCCTGATGCTGCAAATGACGTTTGTATTCGTACCTGTAATTGTAGCGCAAAGCCGAAATGTCGGAAAGCACAGCCATACCTGTGGGGTGGCCGCCGGCACCTTTGCCAAGGAAAAACTGTGTGTCGGAAAATGCAGCTTCTACAATAACAGCGTTGTATTCGTTTTCTACATTATATAAATGCCCGCTTGGTTTTATAAACTGAGGAATAACAAATACGGTTATATTTTTTTCGTCAATTTTTTTAGCGGTTGCAACAAGTTTTATTTTATATCCTTTTTCGCGCGCATACTGAAAATCAAAATCTGTCAGGTTTTGTATTCCAATATTCAACACATCGTCGGGATTTATAAATATGCCAAAACTATGTGCCGCAATAATTACAAGTTTAAATTTTGGATCAAAGCCGCCTACGTCGAGTGTAGGGTCGGTTTCTACAAATCCGAGTTCCTGTGCTTGCTTAAGGACAACCGGATAGCTCATGTTTTCATTAAATATTTTACTGAGTATATAATTGGTTGAACCATTGAATATGCCACTTACCGAATTAAGCAATTCATTGTCGTAATATTCTTCTAAGTTCCGGATTATTGGAATACTTCCGCAAGAAGAGGCTTCATAGAGTAAAGACACATTATGTTTTTGCTGAAGTTGCACCAATTCTTCGAGGTGATTAGCTACCATTTTTTTATTGGCAGTAACAACATTTTTTCCGTTTTTCAATGCGGTAGTTACAATTTTATAGGCTTCCTCTGCATCATCAATTAATTCAACAATTAGGTTAATGTCGGGGTTTGCCAGCAAGTCATTTTTATCGAATGTAAAATAGTTTTCAGGTAGTGTACGTTTTTTTGTTTTTGTTTTAACACAAATTTTTACCACTTCGGCTTTAAAACCCTTGCTCTTGTTAAGTATGTCATGCAGGCCCTGGCCTACAACTCCAAATCCGAAAAGTCCAATTTTAATTTTGCTCATAATGTATCTGTTTTTTAAAAATTATTATTTAGTACAATAGAAATGAAATACGAAAGCCACATTGGCTGTGTATTTTTTATTTTCAATATAGTTTGGGTATTCATTAAGTTGGTTTGATGTTAAATTTAACTTGGGTTTTACATCAAACCTGCTGCAGATTTGATGTATCAGTAGGTACAACAACAGCAGCAACACATACAGGTAACGTATGAGTCAATAAAATTAACTCCTTTTGAGGAATCTTTTGTGGATATGTGTTGAAAATTTTTCATTAACGGGTACAAATGTATGAAATTTATTTTATTTTAAAAGCAATTTTTAAATTATCTTAGTAAAAAAAGAATT
>JADLGT010000166.1 GCA_020849195.1 Bacteroidia bacterium | reverse complement strand
ATTCCATGTCCTATTAATACGTTCGCATTAATTCCCAAAACGGGGGTGCCTCCATAGTCTTCATAGTTAAACCTGTTGAAGTATTCGTCATTAATACCCCGCTTTTTTAAAATACGATAAATCGATTCGGCCTCTTTTAAAACTACATTTCCTGTAAAACCTTCGCAAACAATTACGTCGGTTTTATCATTAAACAAATCTCGACCTTCTACATTTCCAATAAAGTTAAAATCTTTGGTGTCTTTCATTAACGAATAAGTGGCTTGCGTTACAAGGTTTCCTTTTTCGGCTTCTTCTCCTAAATTCATCAAGCCCACTCTTGGATTGTTGATTCCTAAAACATGTTTCACATATAAAGACCCTAAAATACCAAACTGGTATAGCACATCGGGCTTACAGTCGGCATTAATTCCAACATCGAGAATAATTCCAAATCCTCCGTCGAGTTTTGGCAGCAGCGACATGATGCACGGGCGGATAACCCCCTGAATACTTTTAATGGAAAACATACAGCCAACAAGCATTGCGCCTGTATTTCCAGAGCTTGCGAATGCATCGAGTGTACCTTCGCGGAGCATTTTAAAACCGAGGAAAACAGTAGAGTTTGGTTTCTGCGAATATGCTTTTGTAGGATGCTCGCCCATTTCTACAACATCGGTTGTGTGAACGATGTCGAAATCGTTGGGATTGGCATTACGCTTTTTTAGAATAGGAATAATTTGATCTTTGTCGCCGATTAATACTATACGTACCGATTGCGGAAGTTCTTTGTGTGCCAAAACGGCTCCGGATACTGTAGCGTCCGGTGCAAAATCGCCACCCATTGCATCAATGCCAATTTTCATACTTAAAATTGAATTTTGAAAACCTCGTTATAATAACAGGAAGTCCCGCCGAAGCGGGACAAAATTAATTTATGCAGTAGCTTTTTCCATCACCACTTTGCCTTTGTAGTAAAGTTTACCATTGTGCCAATAGGCGCGGTGAGTGAGATGTACTTCGCCGGTTGTTGGGCAAGTCGTTAAGCCACTTTCTTGAGCTTTAAAATGTGCTCTTCTTGATCTTGTTCTTGCTTTCGAATGTCTTCGTTTCGGATTTGGCATTTTATTTTATTTTTAATTGTTAAACTTAATTTGTTTCAGCTTGTCCCAGCGAGGGTCATTAGTTTGGTATTGTTCGGGTACTTCTATCTCTTTCAACTTTTTAATAACTTCTTTGTTGCAATCGGCTAAGGTATCATGAACACGCTTGGCCGGCAGCGATAATATAGCATATTCGTACAAAAAATGTTCAATGTCTATTTCTCCTTCGTTTGAAGGTAAGATAAGCATGTCACCTCCGTCTTCTTCATTATTGTAATTACCTCCACCTGTTTTAACAAACTGTTGATATTCGCCTTTAATTTTCAGCCGGCAATCATCGCCGCAGCGGTCGCAGGAAAGGGTTACTTCTCCACGTACAATAAAATCAAAAATAAGCATGGCACTTTGCTTGTTAAGCCTCACATCAATGCGCACATCCCCTTTTTTAATTTCAGAATACTCTATTGCTTCAAAGAACGTATCGGTAATATTATATTCATATTCATGTTTGCCGGCACTTAGACCGCTGAACGAAATAATATATTTTCTTTTACCGGCCATTATACTTGGTAAACCCTCCAATAAAGGAGCGCAAAGTTATAAGATTAGAGGAAATATAGTAAAATTTAACCCGAAAATTTCAATCGCAAATTGAAAAATGCGACAAAAATCGCTGAAGCTTACAGTTTATCGACATTAACCCGGACATCTCGCTCAATACCCACACGCTTTACATTAGTTTTCTACACTTCAATAGCAAAATTTAAAAAGAGGATAGTGAAGATGCTTAAAAATGACACTAGCAACAGAATGTTGCTTAAACGTAAACAATTAAAAATTACAATATATAATCAATGCCTCAAAAAACGGATAGGATTTCTTGCGTAAATTCTGTGCCCGAGCGAAAGGCTTCCTTAATAATTACTATATTTGAAGCAAATACTCAAGCTATGATTGGAATAAATTTTAAAAAATCGGTTGCTGTTTTTTTAGTTGTGGCTTCTGCTGCGCTAATGTTTCTGGGTTGCGGAGATGGCAACAAGAATGAAAGCGATACAATGGGCAATGATGATAAGTCGGCGCCTAAAACGTTTGAAAAAGATTCAAGTGTTGAAAATATATTTTACTCGGTTCCCTCACCAATTGAAACCGCAACTCTTATTCAGAAAGTGGGTGTTCCGTATAACAAAAGCTACCTGAATGATATTGAAAAATATTCGAAATATACCACCACCGGTGATAAGGCACTTAATCTAGGAATATATGGTTCCGATTTGAGTTTTACCAGTATTTATGATCAAACACAGGAGTCGATGTTATACCTGCGATGCGCTAATAATTTAGCTAGTGGCTTAGGAATTAGCGGAGCCTTCGATGAAAATACGGCCAACAGACTCGATGCCAATAAAAATAACAGAGATTCATTGCTTGGAATTATTTCTGAATCGTTTTGGATAGCTGACTCCTACTTAAAAGACAATGAGCGACCCGGCACCTCCTCACTTATAATTGCCGGGGGATGGATTGAGGGTTTATACATTGCAACGAAAATTTTAGAAGCCAGCCACAACAAAGACATAGAACAGCGTATTGCTGAACAAAAATTTACCCTCGGAAATCTTACCGGCATGCTCAAAAAATACAACTTTGACGAAACCGTTGCGACAATCCATAAAGACTTGGTTGATTTACAATCTGTATTCGACCAAATTAGCGTAGTGAAAGATGCTCCCAAAGCGTCGAAAGATGCGAAAACGGGCGTTACAACAATTGGAGGAAATAATAAATTAAATTATACCCCGGAACAAATTAATGCTATAACCGAAAAGATACGTGTAATTCGTACTAAAATTATCAAATAAAATTCCATGATACAAAAACACATTAAATCGGTCATTGCTACAACACTATTAACTGCAGCTACGCTATTTGCTTCAGCCCAATGTAAGAACATTGCTAAAAAACAATGTTTCCCGCAATTGGCACCTTATATTCAAAATGGACAGTTTAACAGTGCAAAATTTGCGCCGGGCGAAAATGCAGAAATACAAATGGTATTTTATGCCGGACAGAACTATCGTCTGATGGTTTGCGCCGAATCGATTTTGGGAGATGTATCTTTCAAAATCATAGACATGGAAAAAAACGAACTCTATAGCAGCAAAAAAAGCGGAAGTAAAATGTGGGATTTCAATGTAGCATCTACTCAGGCCTTCATTGTTCAGGTGGATGTACCTGCCAACGATACTCCAAACGAAATTATTCCCGACGGCTGTGTGTCCATTATTGTTGGCTTTAAAAAACAGTAGCCACATAGCACATCATCGCTTTGAAAAATTAACGGCTCGGATAAGATTGCCTTTCTCGTCGTAATACTTCCATATCCCTACTTCTTTATCATTGGCATATTGTCCTTCGTAACGCAATCGACCGGTTTCGTGCCATGTTTTAGTAGCCCCGTTTTTAATTCCTTTGTCAAAAAAAGTTTCACTCCATGGCTTGCCGGTTTCGTACCAACTGTACCACTGTCCATCGCGTTTGCCATTAACATAATTGCCCATTATTTTCAATACTCCGTTTGGATATTTTATTTTTTCTTCGCCATTTTTCATAAAGGGGTCATTGGGCACAGGTTTTACAAACGATGTATTGGTTGTTACAGTGTCTTCGTTGTTGTTCGGAGCCGATCTTTTCGACTGTTCCGAACATGCAGCAATTGTTACACTACAAAAAAGAAAAATTATTTTCAGGGAAAAAGTTTGTACAGTCATTACTTGGTCTATTTTATAAATGATTCAAAAAATAAATAATGCTAAAAAGATATACTGTTCTAACCGAGAAAAAGAAACAACAAAAACTCGCATAAAAAACCAGCCGTAAAACCCACATATATCTGTGCGGGAGTGTGCGTATTTAGTCGTAACCGCGCGTATCCAATCAGTCCGGCAATAAGCAATACAACGATTAAATCAGTTAAAATATTTACCTGAAGTAAATTTGAAAACCCCAATAACATTCCTGCAATTCCTCCTATTCCTACAGTGTGCACGCTCATTTTCCATTGTATATTCACCAATAAGGCAAGTACAACAGAAATATTGGCACCCAACAAAACAATACTGATTGGTTGAGGGAGTTGAACTTTTGAAGTTAGCATATAATAGCCGAGCGAATAATAAATAGCAGTGAGCAAATAGGGCAGTCGCCGTTCTTCCACGGTTTTCATTTCAAGGCTATTGATTTGACCGAGAATAAGCAGGGCAATACTGCTAAGAACAGGGAAAACAAACGTAACAATAAACACAACTATATACAATGCCCGCTGTAATTGAGGGGGAATAATAAAATTAAGATATGTGTGTGTGTGAAAAACAAACCAAAGACCTGCAACCGGAGCCAAAAGCGGGTGAAAAACGTATGAAATACTTTTAGCAAAATAATATCCCATCTCTTTTCTATGCGAGCATTGATCTTGAAATAACAATTTTTTGTACTTCGCTGGTGCCCTCATATATCTGCGTTATTTTGGCATCGCGCAT
>JADLGT010000165.1 GCA_020849195.1 Bacteroidia bacterium | reverse complement strand
GATTGCGCGTTATTAATCCCGAAATCCAAACAGTACCCATAGTAATTGCTATCCTTACAGCATTATTTGTTATTCAGCAGTTCGGAACACGATTTGTAGGTCGCTCATTTGGTCCTGTGATGTTAACATGGTTCTCAATGCTTGCTATACTTGGCGTTTCGCAGTTAGTGCAAGATGTGGAAGTACTGAAAGCTCTTAGCCCGCATTATGCCTACCGGTTGCTCGTTAACCATCCGGGTGGGTTTTGGTTGTTAGGAGCTGTATTTTTATGTACCACAGGGGCAGAAGCATTGTATTCGGATTTGGGACATTGCGGAAGAAAAAATATTCAAACAAGTTGGGTATTTGTTAAGGTTTGTTTGCTGCTGAATTATTTCGGACAAGGTGCATGGCTCATCAATCATTCAGGTGAAACACTTACTCAGTTTGCCGGCGGAAATCCCTTTTACTCAATAATGCCCGAATGGTTTTTATATATCGGTATCAGCATTGCTACTGCGGCCGCTGTTGTTGCCAGTCAGGCTTTACTCAGCGGATCGTTTACGCTAATCAACGAGGCCGTACGATTAAATTTTTGGCCCAAAGTGCGAATCAATTACCCTACCAATTTGCGTGGACAATTATATATTCCATCGGTAAACTGGTTGATTTGGCTTGGCTGCATACTTATTGTGTGGCGCTTCCGCGAATCTTCCAACATGGAAGCAGCGTACGGACTTGCCATTATTCTTACTATGCTTATGACTACAACACTGCTGCTTTTTTATCTTCGTTTGAAACATTATGGACGACCGCTTGTTATTCTCCTGTTTCTGATTTATGCGTTTATAGAAGGTTCTTTTTTAATTGCCAACCTAAAAAAATTTGAACACGGAGGATGGGTAACGTTAACCATTGCTTCAGGCTTAATTGTAATAATGCTGATCTGGTATCAGGCGCGTAAAATAAGAAACCGCTATGTAGAGTTTGTTAAGATGGCTGATTTTGCCGGTACTATTGCCGAGCTGAGTAAAGATATGGCTATACCTAAATATGCCACGCATCTTGTTTATTTAACCAGCGCCAATGAACAGGACGAAATAGAATCGAAAGTAATTTATTCCATATTACAGAAACAGCCTAAGCGTGCCGATATTTATTGGTTTATACACGTTGATGTGGTTGATGAACCTTACCGCATGGAATACAAGGTAAATGAAATTGTGCACGACGATGTTATACGAATTGATTTCAGGCTCGGATTTAGAGTAGCCCCGCGTATTAACCTAATGTTCCGTAAAGTTGTGCAAGACATGGTGAAAAATCACGAAGTTGATATTACCAGTCGCTACCAATCGTTAAACAAACAAAATGTAATCGGCGATTTTCGTTTTGTGGTTATCGAAAAAATTCTTTCTTACGAAAACGAACTTCCGTTTTATGAAAAAATCATCCTCGACATTTACAGTATTATGAAACACCTGAGCCTATCCGAAGAAAAAGCTTTTGGGCTCGACACAAGCTCGGTTACTATTGAAACAATTCCAATGGTTATTTCTCCTGTCAGGGATATTCACTTGAAGCGAGAATTATAAAACAACCTCCTTCATCCGCTTGTATCTGTCGGTAACGAATTTGTTATTTCATATTCGGATCGGATAAGGCTTTTTTAGCCTTAATATTATTGGGGTCTATTTCTTTAAGTTTTGTCCAATCCTCTTTGGCTTTCGGATAGTTTTTCAGAAGCATATTGTAATACCCGAGGTATTCGTAGGCTTCAATAATATCTCTTTTGTTTTTTTCCATATCTGCACTTGCTTGAACTATATATTTTTCATAATGCGGGGCAGCCATACCTTTCTTTGAATCAGGGTCAAACTGTGCGTTACAACGCGCTCGCCATAAATAGCCGTAAGGCAAATTAGGCTGCATACGAATCAGTTGCGAAAAAGAGGTGTCGGCTTTAACATAATCTTTACTGAAATATGCCGCACGTCCCAAGCCGTAATAATCATTTGCATTTCCGGTTTTATCTTTTTCTGATGCAATTTTTTTCTCATAATTCAGAATGGCACAAGGATAATTTTTTTTCTTTAGACAGCCGCTCGCAATGTCCGAATACAAATCAGTTTTGCTGCTGTCCATTTGTATAGCTTTAAGTAAATTCAGCTCGCCAAGCGAATCATTTCCGATTTTTATTTGGCTTTTACCCAAATATTCGTAATCGGAAGCCAGCAGTTTTTTTCCTGCTGCCGGAGCCTTGGCAAAAAATGCGGTCATGTTTGTTACCCCATTTGAGTAATTGCCGGTTTCATAATACGAATAACCCAACAAGCGGTAAACATTAACATCTGATGTGTCTTTCGTTTGTATGGCTTGCATTTCTTCGATAGCCGTTTTGTAATCTTTACTCACAAATTTGAAAGAAGCATAACGGATGCGAGCGCTAATGTTATCATTCAGCCGCAGGTATTTTTGATAGTCGGCTGCCGCCCGATCTGATTGTCCGGCGCGGAAACGCAATTCGGCGCGCTCGCGAAAGGCCGGTGCAAACGACGAATCAATAGCAATAGCTTTGTTATAATAATCCAGTGCCAAATTGTAATTTTTAGCGCGACTATATAGTTTCCCTTCGCGCAAAATAGCTTTAGTAAATTTTGGGTTAATGTTCAGGGCTTTTTCATAATTCGCAATGGCCATGTTGCCGTCATTTTGCTCGAGGTAGGCATCGCCGATTAATGTATATATCTCAGGGTTTTTGGGTTCTATTATGGAAGCAGCGTTCAATAACTTTATTGCTTCAGTAACATTTTTTACTTCGGAATTAATATACACATCGGCTATTTCCATTAGTGCCGCCGCGTTTTTTGATTGCGAAATAGTTTTTGCTTTAAAGAAATTAGCATTGGCCTCGCTCATATTGTTTTGTGCGTATTGTATTTTGCCTAATCCAACATAATTAAGTGCATTGTTTGCATTTACATCAATCCCTTTTTGGTACATTGTTTTGGCTTTATCGGGAAGATCGTTTTTGAAAAAATTTTCGCCATAGTAATAGTAATTGCTGCCGTTGGTAGGCTGTGCTTGTATAAGTTTTTGAAAAGCTTTATCCGCACTTTCAAACTGTTCGTTCTCCGTCATCCGGATTGCTTCGTTGAGGGTTTGCGCTTTTACAGTTACTCCAACAAGTAAGCTACATGCCCAAACTGTTTTTTTCATTTTCATAAATCAGAGGTTTACTAATGATTATATTATTACAAATTTAACCGAAATTTTACATTTGAATTTGCAAATTCTCCCTAAAGACAGATAGAAACCTTCCGTTCGTTGGGTATAACGGGCATAGCAGTTCCGAACAAAAAATTAACGCAGCGCGTTCCGAATACCCGGATTAATGTATTTCCACCATTCTTGTTGGTGCAATAGCAGGAATAAGCCCCGTTTTAAGTATTATCCGCTGCCCCTGTTCTCCTGCAACAAATGATACAAAGCCCATGCCAAGCCCTGCTCTGGTTTGGCGGTTAATCATATACACATCTCTGCAAAACGGATAGTCTTTTGTTTTTATCCAGGCTTGATACGGTCTGTAAAAGGTTTCGCTGTTTGGCGATTTGCTAATACCAATAACCTTAACCTTTTTTAAAAACCCACGTGAAATGCTGTCGTCTCTGTCGCTTATCCAATGAACGCTGACTACACCCAAGGCATTTTTATTTTTGCTTACATAATCTATCACTTCCGGATTCGATTTAACGGCATAAGCGTTGGCAGGCAGTTTATTTATTTTCGAAAGAGCAGCAATATACCTTGCGTTGGCCGAATTCGGATTGTCGAAAATAATATTTATAGCACTTAGCTTTGTTTCTTTGTTGATTTGTTTCCACGAAGTATCGGCACCGGTTATTATACGGGTAATTTGTTCCATATAAAGATTTGTATCCGGATTGCTGTTGTTCACCACAAAGGCAATGGCATCTTCGGCTATTTTTGTTTCAATCGGAAAAAGATTTTTTGCTTCAAATTGTTTTTTTTCTACATCTGTTAACTTACGGTTAATTACCGCCACTTTTGCCGAATCGTTCATCAAAGCCTGTAGCGCATCGTTCTCGGACAGATACGCTACATGCACTTTTGCTTTTACGTACAGCGATTGAAATGTATAAATTTCGGTGTCGAACAGCAGCGAATACGACTCATCCACCACTATGTTTACCTCTCCGGAGGTGGCTGTGTCAGTTGGCTCTTTCATCCCATAAGGGCTTGTACAGCTCAAATAAACAGAAGCGAAATAAAAAATAAGCGATAGGGTGATTTTATTTTTTCCTGTTAAATGCATGCAGCTCAATTTAAAAAAGAGTTGGTTGCCTTCGGGCCTTCCCTTTTCAATTTTTTTATTTTGCGTAGGGTAATTATAGTACGGAATAAGCCATAAACAATAAACACAGCACCAAGTAGTGTTCGGTTTTCGGGCACAAGGTTCATCAGCACCGATGAAAAAATGAACAGTACGCCTATACCCATATACAGGAATACCATTGCCAAACTAAAATATTGCAGAAGCTTATTCAATGCAGGCTTTATTGCCTAAGTAAATTTACTTAAGGACAAATTTGATAGGCAGGTTAAACTGAACAGAGACTTCCCTGCCATTTTGTTTTCCTGATTTCCAAGGAGGCATCATTTTAACAACACGTATAGCTTCTTTTTCTAAGTTAGGTCCTCCGGCTACTCCGCGGAGCGATTTAACATCTTTAATATTTCCGCTTTTGTCAACTACAAAGGTTACATAAACGGTTCCTTGAATACCATTTTCTTTTTCTATTTGCGGGTACTGAATATTTTTCGAAATAAACTTATACATTTCGGCAGGACCACCCTGAAACTCGGGCATTTGTTCAACAACGGTGAATACCTCATCTTTTACAGCCTCAACCGGACCTGTGCCTTTGTTGTCAGGTATAATAATGTCATCGTTACCGGTACCTTCTTGTGTAACTGTGCTCACCTGCGTTTCGGTTTCTTGAGGTGGCGGCGGGTCGTCAACAACAGGGTCGTCAACAACAACAGGAGGCGTAAACTTTACTGTTTCCATTACAGGGGGAGGCGGCGGGGGCGGCGGGGGCGGAGTTGTTTCATCAATGGGAGGCGGTGCGGTAAGATCGACAGGTGTTATGTCAACTGCTACTATTTTTTCTTCTGTCGAGCCTTTTATCAATTCAAGTATTTTAGGAGTAATCGCAATTAATACAATGGCAACACTGGTAGAGATGAGTGCTATTAAGACTGTACGAGCGTACTCTTTCCGGATAACAAATGCGCCGTACATTTTATTGCGGTTCTCAAAAACAATCGAATTCCGTTCTTCCGACACAACATTTGTCCATGGGTTTATTAATGAGCCGGCCATTTTTTTATTGTTTAGGGTTAGCTAAGTTGGCTGCTTTCACCAAATCCAACTCAGGAGCCGACAGGTCAACAACAGCGTATTTGCCAATCATTGTAATATTTAATTCGTCCATTAAGTCAATTACATTCTTATACTTTGCTTTGTCATCCGATTTAATAAGTACGGTCAATGCTTCTTTTTTCGATTTTTCTTCGCGCACTAATCTTTTAAATGTGGTGTCGGCTATTTCTTTTTTCTTATCGCGCTCTTCCAACTCTTTAATTGCATCTCGTGTAGGTTTATTTGCATCGAGTAATAGTTTGCGCAGCCCGTCTTTCGAAAAATCAGTTTTTTTCAATGCTGTTTCGGGCTTTCCTTCGGGGTTTCCTTTCCCGTAAAACTGTCCGGCATAATAATAAACAGAATTATTTTCTGACAAAATAAATGTTAATGAATTATTTACTTTTTGATTTTGTTTTGGATCTTTAGGATCGGCAGGATAATTAATTTCCATTGTTTTAGGCTTACTGAATGTAGAGGTAAGCACAAAGAAGGTTAACAATAGAAAAGCTAAATCAACCATGGGCGTCATATCAATACGCGTAGATGATTTTTTTGCTCTTTTCTTTTGATGTTTGCCGTGGCCACCGCCACCATCACCTGTGTTTACTTCTGCCATAAGTTTCTACTATGCTCTCCAAAGGAGAGGAATAAAATTTCCCTCAGCATTGGGAGAGAAAAACCATTTTTTTGTATAGAAAAATATAATTCCATACAAGGGAATATTCATTATTCCTTTTCTAAGTCTGTAATTAAATTAAATCTGTATATATCTAATTTTTTAAACACATCTATTACTTGTTTAACAGCCATATAATGTGCATTGCCATCTGCCTTAATGGCAAAACGCAGAGGCTCGTATTTAAATTCACGACCCAGTTTTTCAGCTTTTTCTTTTTCGGCTTTTGCTTGTTTTGCTGCTTCAATGCGCCCGAACTGAATCCAGTCGGCTAATTGCGGATTAAGCGAGTCGAGTGGTATGCCGGGTGATTTTACTTTCGATCGCTTTACATCATCCATATTAAGGTACTCCTGCAAGTTCTGCATAGAAACACCGATGCTGGTGAGACCGGCAAAAGTTTTTTTCTCCTTATCGGTAAAAGTAACTTTATACTGGGCGGCCATTCTATCAAG
>JADLGT010000164.1 GCA_020849195.1 Bacteroidia bacterium | reverse complement strand
CTGGCGTTTTCCTTCAACAAAATAATGTAATTCTTTATTGATAAATATGCGTCCGATGAGATAACCCAAATCGTTCACGCGGTTATACTTAAATGAATCCGACAGAAAGTTGAACACCTGTATCATTCCACAGAATGAGCGATTGGGGTCTTCCTTCACATACGATGTTTTCCAAATACGATGGCTCTTATCAAAGTCGAAAATATTAGTGTGCATATAAAAAATTAGTGTGTCGCCGGCAACATGAATTTGCAGTTGATGGTCGCCTACCTCCTTATAATCAATTATTATGCGTTCGTCCGTTTTATTGTATTCTTTCAGGCGATTTACAACATCCTTCACAACAGTTTTTAGCAAAAGAAAAGTATCGAATGTATTTTTAAATACATCCTGCTTCATACTCGCTTTTTCTTTTAAACTTTTTAATATTAAATCTTTGGCTGTTGGCTTAGTCATAACAAATTATAATTAACTACGAGCTTATAAATGAATAAACAAATTCTAAATTACAAATGTTTCAACAATTTAGACAAAAAGCAATTTCAAATTACAAATCTTTAGGGAGATTTTGCAATTGAATTTGCAAATTCAGGGTTTAATATGCTCTTGCAAAAACAACACGTTGCGTAGAAGTTTTTCCTGAGTAAATACATTTTGCTGTTTCTTTTTTATTGTTGAGCGGAATACAGCGTATGGTAGCTTTGGTTTCTTCTTTTATTTTTTGTTCTGTTTCCGAAGTGCCGTCCCAATGAGCATAAATAAATCCGCCCTTATCATCAAGCATTTTTTTAAAGTCGTCGTAAGTGTCGGCAGTGTGTGTTGCGGCCTTTCGCCGATTAATGGCGCGCGTATATAAATTTGACTGTATTTCGATAAGTAATTTTTCAATTTTCTCAACCAAGTCGGTTTGTTTTACGGTTTCTTTTGTCATCGTATCGCGTCGTGCAAGTTCGGCAGTTCCATTTTCCATATCGCGACCGCCAATAGCAATACGCAAGGGCACTCCTTTAAATTCATAGTCGGCAAATTTGAAACCGGGTCGTATGTTATCGCGGTCATCATATTTAACGGTTATCCCTTTCGCCTCAAGTGATTTTTTTATACCGGCAACCATCTCCGAAATCTGTTTTAGTTGTTCTTCGTTTTTGTAAATAGGAACAATAACTACTTGTATGGGTGCCAGTTTTGGAGGCAGCACCAATCCAGCGTCATCAGAATGAGCCATAATAAGAGCGCCCATCAAGCGCGTAGATACGCCCCATGAACTAGCCCAAACATAATCGAGTTTACCGTCCTTCGCCGCAAACTTAACATCAAAAGCTTTTGCAAAATTTTGCCCCAAAAAATGTGAAGTGCCCGCCTGTAGTGCTTTCCCATCCTGCATTAGCGCTTCAATACAATAGGTATCAATAGCTCCGGCAAAACGTTCGTTCGGAGTTTTAACTCCTTTTAGTACCGGAACGGCCATCCAGTTTTCTACAAAATCGGCATATACGTCAAGCATTTTTTCAGCTTCGCTAACAGCTTCTTCGGCTGTAGCATGTGCGGTATGACCTTCCTGCCATAAAAATTCGGCAGTACGCAAAAATAAACGTGTACGCATCTCCCAACGAACCACGTTGGCCCACTGATTAACCAATACCGGCAAATCGCGGTAGCTTTGAATCCATCCACGGTACGTATTCCAAATAATTGTTTCGGAGGTGGGGCGTATAATCAACTCTTCTTCGAGTGCTGCATCTGGGTCAACAACAATGCCTTTGCCTCCTTCATCATTTTTTAATCTGTAATGAGTAACTATAGCACACTCTTTAGCAAATCCTTCTACGTGAGAGGCTTCTTTGCTAAAAAAAGATTTAGGAATAAACAATGGAAAATAGGCATTTACGTGACCGGTATCTTTGAACATTTTATCAAGCGCGGCCTGCATTTTTTCCCAAATCGAATAGCCGTAAGGTTTAATAACCATACAACCTCTAACAGCCGAATGTTCGGCTAAATCGGCTTTTTCAACAATATCGTTGTACCATTTGGAATAATCCTTCTCGCGGGTAGAAAAAACAAAGTCTTTGCTCATAAAATTTTATAATGTGGCATACTATTTGTAAATTTAGATTGAAATACTAAAACAAAAGTAAAAAATTAAGTAAGAGTTCAAAGGTGTATTAAACAACCATATAAAAAAGAAGCGTCATGAAACCTACAAAAAAAATATCAGCATTTATTGCGGTTTTGGCATTTGTTGGAACGATGAATGCGCAAAACGATGATGTCTATTATACTCCTTCCAAAGAGAAGGTTGTGAGCCGAGAAGAAAGTAATAAGGCTAATCAAAATTATTCCCAACCGAACAGCCAGGACGATGATTACTACCGTGCGCCACAAAGTGGTAAGCAGCAAAGCTATACAACATACACCGCTGATACAAGCCATAAAAGTGGAAACACTTATATTACTAACAATTACAACTACGACGACTACTATGGCTACTCCTATTCAGCACGGTTACGCAGGTTTCACAGGCCAATTTATTCGTTCGGCTATTATGATCCGTTTTATACAAACACGTATTGGTACTCAAACAACCCCTATCAGTATGGGATGAGTATTTATATGGGTTATAACTGGTGGGGACCTTCCTATTACTCGTATTCGTATATGCCATATAGTTATTGGGGTTTAGGCTTTGGATACGGTGGAGCTTATATGGGTTTTGGTTATCGTCCGTGGGGATTTTATAACCCCTGGTATGCCGGTGGTTATGGATTTGGTTATGGAAATTATATGAGCGGCTATTACAATGGTTTTTATAACGGATTGTCTTATGGTAACTACTATTACAACAGTTATGATCCGAACAGTTATTACGGTTCACG
>JADLGT010000163.1 GCA_020849195.1 Bacteroidia bacterium | reverse complement strand
ACATCATAAAATCTCCTTTGCTAATTTGAAAATCGTAATTCAGGCTGTCGCGGTGATGTCCCGAGCCTTCTGAAAAATAAGTAGTGGGAATGACGCCCGCATGTGGATGAGCATCAACCCGCAAGGGTTTATCTTTGGGGTTTACCATTACCGGTCCAAACTCGTCGAGAAAAACAAATGGGGAAACAAAATCGTTGTGATCGCCGGCAAAAGCCCGAAGTACAGGCAATGTGCCCACCATTGTTTTATCGGCTTTAAGTACACGATATACTTTACGTTGTTTGTCGCTGTCGAACATACCCGATGCGCCGTTGAGCAAACTTGGCGCTATTACTGAAGCACCTATAATTGCCGATCCTTTAATAAATTCACGTCGTTCCATAAATAGTTTATTTTGTCATTGAAGTTACAAAATGTTTGTTTTGTTCAATCTGAAAACAGAGAAAAAATAATCTGTACGATAATTATATAAAACGTACATTTTAAAAAACAAATCTCGCTCCCTAATCCCCTATTCAGTATATTCTTTTGTCGGTGCTTTTTCTTCGAACAGTCAAGTGATTTTTCAAAAAAGCTCTTTAATGTTCGATTTTTTTTTTTTTATCATTACGTCAATTTTAATTGCCTTATGCGCGAGCGATTCAAACATGTTTTTTTTCATATTGCAGAAAGTAGTGGTGTAGTAAACCTACCGATAAAAAATTTTATACTTGTAACTACAGATAAGTACGATCGTAGAAATAAATGTGTGCTAATGAAAGATGGCAGAACTGTTACGCTGATGAATTGTAAACTGGAAAAATTAATAGAGCTGTCGGAAGGAAGGTTATACAGAGCTAATAAGTCTCAGCTTGTTGCAATAGAAGCTGTGTATAAAATAGAATTTGATCTTATCACGCTTAGTTTCAACAACCATTCGAACAAGCCAATACAAATTACTTTGGGCAGGGAATACAGAAAACAATTCAAATAAGAAGCTCGTTTCACCTCACCAAACTAACATTTCCTTTTAATTTAATTTCGGTATTTGTTTTAATGCAAACCGCTTTCAGGTAATACACGTAGGTTCCGCTTAGGGCAGGAGTGCCGTTTTTATTTCCATCCCAGCCCCTCGATTGGTCGCGTGTTTCAAAAAACAAGTTGCCCCAACGGTCGAATATAGCCCAGTAAATACTTGTTAATCCGTTACCTTCAATTTTAAGCACATCGTTTTTTCCGTCGTTGTTTGGCGAAAAAATATTTGGAATAAAAACATCGCGCTCGCTGCCAAGGCAGGGAGGTTTTACAAATACTGTACATGTTGCTGTATTTACGCAGCCGTTGATGTCGGTAATAGTAAGGGTATAAGTAGTGGTTTGCGCAGGTGCTGCAATGGGGTTGGCAATTGTGTTATAGTTTAGGCTTGTTGCAGGTTGCCACAAGTAAGTAAGTCCACCACTTGCTGTAAGCTGTACGCTGTCGCCCGCTAATATAACTGTATCGTGTGTTAAGGTTACAGTTGGGCGTGGGTTTACGGTTACAGTATAGGTAGCGGTAGCTGAGCACGAATTAGCATCGGTTACAGTAACCGTACACAGCGACGAGAGCGGCGGCGAAACACTAATGCTGCTTGTGGTATCGCCGGTACTCCATTTATAACTACTGCCACCACTTGCAGTAAGTGTTGTTAATTGGCCGGTACAGATAATGCTATCGCCCGTAATTGAAGCCGATGGAAGCGGAAATGTGCCAATAGCAACGGAGTCGATAGTTGTACAAGCATTTTTATCGGTAAGGGTAAGGGTAAAAACACCTGCCGGCAGTTTAGTTAAAGCCGGACTACGTTTACCGTTGCTCCACAAATAGCTGTAGGCAGGTGTGCCGCCTGTAACAGTAAGCGTAGCGCTGCCCGTAGCAGCACCCGAGCAGGTATTGTTTTTAGAAAAAGTTAAGTTAAGTGCCGGAGGCTGACTAATTGAAACCGAGCTTGTAATGCTGCTGCCGGCGCCGTCGGTAACGGTAACGCTATAATTGCCGGCACACAATGTTGTAGCTGTTGGGCTTGTTTGACCATTGCTCCACAAATAAGTAAAGGGTGCTGTACCGCCCCAAGTAATTGCATTTGCTGTGCCTGTGCATTGGTTGTTGCAGGAAGTGTTGGTAGAATTTGAAGTTAATGAGAGAGGGCAATTGCATATTGGGTTGTGATATTTATACCCTGCTATGAAATTAGGCAATTCATAATTATTCTGCCCTGATAATTTAATTGCTATTGTATCAAAGTCAGCCGCAAATCCAGACGTATTCGGATTATTTATACAACTTAAATCAAAATAAGAATTAGCTACCGCATATATTTTACCATTCGGTGCTGTTTGTAGTCCAAACATTACAGAGTTATTATTCTCTTGAAATAGCGTATATATTGATTTTTTTACAGAGTCGCAATTTCCATTACCTGCTGTCATATCAAATTGATATAGGCGTTTACCTCCTGCTCCCCCAGAAACACTTGCATATAATTTTGAACCATCGGGCGAAAATGCACATCCCCATATTCTTTTACCTAAGAGACTGTCAAGTACCATGTGACAAAAATTACTTACAGTCCCTGTGCCATTATTAAAGTCAAATAGGTCAAAGTAGGCAGGGTCGAAATTACTTATCGCCAATGCTAGTTTTGTTCCTAATGGGTTAAATTTCATTTCTCCCTGAGATGAAGCTGTTATCCATGTTAAATTTGAACTATCCCATCCATGAACGGTTCCTATTTTAGAAATAACTGTATCTGTAATACCGCCGGAAGTTAAATGCCATGCGTGGAATTCGTTTGAAAACATTTTATGCCCCATTATCCAATATCCTGTTTCGTTTGCATCTATACAAGCACTGATTTTTTCTGTAGAGCTATCACACAATAATATATTTTTTTGTCCTGTAATTACAGCTCCTTTTCCGTTATCAAGGCACATATCTACAATGCTATACCTATACCCCTTCGAAGAAGGATAACTTTGATACTCATCTGAAGTAAAGACATAAAAAATATTATTACTTCCGGGACGAGGGATAATAAGACTTGATTGAGTTGAAGATGTGCCTCCCATAAGTCCTGTGCCGTTTAGCATAGGGATATGGTTTTTATTCCAAATGGTTTTACCGCCTGTATAGAATAATAAATTTCCCGAACTGTCAGCAATTGAGCTTGTCCCTTCTTGAACATCCCATAGAGGAACATCACTTCCTATTTGACCTCCATAAATAACGACTGGCGTTCCGCCGGAAAAATCAAGACCACATTGCTTCCCAAAATACCATATATTTCCTTGCTTTTGGGCTTTGATCAAAAGCGAACTATTTATAATTAAAAAAACAATAAAGAAATTTTTCATATAGGAGAATAACCTTGTCCTAAATAAAGATAGTGATTTCAAGGTGTGAGGAAATATAAAAAGGTTTGTAAATGCCTCTTTATAGATAATAAATACTAAAAACCATCATGTTTGTATATGATGGTTTTTAGTATTTATTTTTAAAAATAAACTCTACTTTGAATTTATTCTGTTAAGATCATTCTTTTAGTATCAATTATTTTCCCATCAGCAATTAATGAATAAACAAACATCCCTGCATTCAATTCGTTGCCATTTATTGTTACAGCACCATTGCCAAAATTTGTTATGGGGCTTGTTTTTACAAGTTTTCCCTGTAGATCAAAAATCATTATGCTTGCATTTTGAACACTATTTGGGAGAATATACTTTATACTTGTTTCCTTGTTAAATGGGTTCGGAATATTTTGCAAAAGAGACGCACCTATTGTGTTAGGCAATGAGCTAATAACACCGGCAATAGAATTACTTTCTGTTTTCGTATTCTCTATTTCATTAGAATTTCTAAACATGTTATTATTTGTTTTCATTCCTTGAGCTTGACTCAAAGCGATCGTAAGACTATCGACTGTTTTACTTAATTCTTGTACAGCTTTTACCAGCGGAACCACTATTTCTGAGTATGTTATACCGTAAGGATCATTATTATTAGATGGTCTATACACAATTGAAGATGC
Source organism: Bacteroidia bacterium (assembly GCA_020849195.1). Classification (GTDB taxonomy): domain Bacteria; phylum Bacteroidota; class Bacteroidia; order JABDFU01; family JABDFU01; genus JABDFU01. The sequence goes on along the minus strand of JADLGT010000163.1, from coordinate 4,963 downwards.
GAAGTTAACTTCTTGTGCAGCCCGTTCTACTTCCTGGGCAATAAAACCCGAATGGATCATATTTTTCGAGGCTGTAAAGTCCGTCCCATTACGATGTTTTTCTTTAACACTATCCGGCATACTTTGTACTATAAAGTCATCTAAAGCTTCTGTGTTTATATTATATGTAACAGGGCGTAGTTTGTTGATAAAGGCCAAGCCTTTTACGTTTTCAGTTACATTCGTTTTAAAACGTCCGTCAGAATATGTCGTAAATCCTACCTGACCTTTTATGGCAGTTACAGAAGTATTTCCTACAGCTATAAAATTGCTTGCTGTTACTAGCGCCCCATTACCAATTGCCGTAGAATTGCTATAGTTACTAGCATTTGCGTAGGCGTTATAGCCTATATATGTGTTGTTCGATCCGGTTGTGTTATTACCTCCTGCATATTTTCCTACACAAACATTGTAGCTTCCTGTGGTAATAGCATTTCCGGCCGAGTTGCCTATCATTGTATTGTAAGAACCCGATGTGTTGTAATATCCTGCATCTAAGCCGCAGGCAGTATTGTCCGAACCTGTATTGTAAACAAGTGCGCCATAACCAAAGGCAGTGTTTGAAGATCCTGTTTGATTCGATTCTAACGCAAAGGCGCCGGCAGCTGCATTGTAATTACCGGTTGTATTTGCTAATAAGGCTTTATAGCCAACAGCAATATTTGCAGTGCCTGTAGTGTTTGCGGTAAGGGCTTGGTATCCGAAGGCGTCGTTTGGTGTGCCTGTTGTGTTGGCTGTTAATGCCTGATAACCTAAGGCATTGTTACTTGATGCTGTATTATTATACAAAGCCTGATAGCCTATGCCAACATTATAAGCTGCTGCTGCATTACTGTAACCACACTGGTAACCGACAAGCACGTTGCTTCCGCCCGTTGTTGTACCGTAGCCGGCCTGAGAACCAAAAAATGAATTGCCGGTGTGCGAGTTGCCGCTGCTTCCATAACCTGCTTTAAAGCCGTAATAACTGTTATGCGATCCGGTTTGGTTATAATAACCTGCATTTGAACCCGCAATAGCATTTGAGTTTCCTGTGGTATTAGAATACGCAGCCATATAGCCCGAAAAATGATTGTCGCCACCGGTAGTAGTGCCGTATCCGGCCTGATAGCCCATTATGTTATTTGAAGTGGCTGAAGTGTTATTATAACCCGCCTTAAACCCAACGAAACAATTTGCACTAGCCGTGTTATTATAACCGGCCGAATGACCGATGCACAAATTGCTGCCGCCGGAAGTATTAAGATAACCCGAAAAATAACCGAAGCAGGTATTCCATCCGCCTAAAGTATTACTATATCCCGACTTACTTCCTACATAGGTGTTTTGACTCGCAGAACCATCGTCCGAAACGGAATTGCCGTTGGAAAATCCTGCGTTATATCCAACAAAGGTATTGTCGTTATCGGCATAGGTTGTACAAAGCGAATTACCGGCTTTTGTGCCCACACAAGTATTTTGCGAACCGGGGTGTGTTCCGCTTTGTTGTCCCGACCCGCAACCTACCGAAACGTTGTTGGTTCCGGCTGTGCCGGCGGCGGGCGTACAACCGTTAGATGCCGTTCCGCTAACAGCCGTAATTTGAGCGACAGATTGATACGATAAAGCAAGCGCAATAATTATTGCCATGCTTTTTAAACTTAGTTTTGTTTTCATAAAAATTGTGTTTAGTAAGTAAATATATTTTACCAATAAGATTAACAAAACCTTTGTTTGCATTTTTAGTTACGAAATAAGTTGCAATAAATACGTACTAAATTGCAGGTGTAATGTACTATGTTGTATTTTACAATTGAAAACGCAAAACTTTCTGAAAGGTCAATAGAAGCTGAAGATCAACACAATTTCATTAAGTGCGTTACAATCTATACCGGTTCTTAGTCAATTTAAGGATTTTTCATCCGCCAAATTGGCTTAGAACCGTATATGCCGAACATCGAAATCCTTAAAATCAAGTTCCTTCGGTATAATACAAAATCAGCAGTTAATTTTTCACTTGACAAGCTTTTAGTATATCAATATATTTGCAGTATGCTAAATAAAATTATATGCACAGTACAAAGTTGGTTTGAACAGCAGGCCTTCGGAGTTTGTACCTGGTGGGGAAACAAGTTGGGCATTCGCTCAAAAGATATACGTATGTATTTCATTTACCTTTCATTTTTTACTGCCGGTTCGCCCGGTATTATTTATTTCGCCATGGCCTTTATTCTCGAACACAAGGATTATTTTAAATTTGGTCGGCAGCGGGCTACGAGGATTACCTTTTGGGATATTTGATTTTTTAAAATCCACCTGTTTAATAATTTTATGCTAATTTAAACCTCAATTTAATGAGCTTCTTATGCTCGTTTAAACTGAAACAAATAAAAAACAAATCCATATACTGATGAAACACCTATGATACCTATTGTATCGTAAACACAAATGAATATCAAAGGTGTTCCATCAGACAATTAAAATAAAAAACATATACTGATGAAACGTATTCTCATGTTTATTGCGATTGCCGGATGCACCGGTTTATTGCTTAATGCCCAAGATACTGTGCGTGCCACTAATCTTGGCCCCGGTCAAGATGCTGAAAAAATTTATAACAGCGGAATAAGTAATTATACCAATAAAAATTATTCTGCTGCACTAAACGACTTTAATCAGGCTATAACTATGAAGCCCGATTTTGATTTAGCCTACTTTAATCGAGGAAACACCAAAATAGAATTGAAAGATGTTAAAGGGGCCATTGAAGATTTTGATAAAGCAATAGCAATTAATGCTTCTAACGACAATGCTTATTTCAGTCGCGCACAAGCCCGTCTAAGTATCGGCGACAAACAAGGGGCTTCGGCAGATTATAACAAAACCATCGAACTGAACGGTAATCATGCTCAGGCCTATTATTACCGCGGCGGATTAAAATTTGAAGAGGGCGATTACAAAAATGCCATTGCCGATTACGATAAAGCGGTTATGCTTAAATCCGATTATGCCTATGCCTATAACGACCGCGGCAGCGCCAAACGTCAATTAGAAGATTATGCCGGAGCAATTGAAGATTATAATAAGGCACTTTCTATTAACTCCGACTTAGCTTTCGCGCACAATAATATGGGAAGTGCGTACCGTAAAAAAGGTGATTTGAAAAAAGCAATTGAATGTTATACAAAAGCAATTGCGGCCAAAAAAGATTATTATGTTGCGTATAATAATCGCGGTAGCGCCAAGTTCGACAGCCATGATTATAAAGGAGCCATTGATGATTTTTCTGCCGCAGTAAATATTAAATACGATTATGCTTTTGCGTATAATAACCGAGCTGCCGCTAAATATAAACTCAAAGATTATAAAGGTTCGGTTGACGATGCATCGATGGCCATAAAATTCAACGATAAATATGGTTATGCCTATTTAAACAGAGGGATAGCGAAAGAAATGCTGCGCGACGAAAGTGCCTGTAAAGACTGGGAAACGGCCGGTAGTTTAGGAATTGATTCGGGTAAAAATTATGCAGGTACTTGTACTAAATAAAGTATAAGAGACGATTTTTAAAAGATAATAAACACAATAAGAGTAAAAATATGATACTAATAAAAAGAGTGCTATTCATTCTCAGTTTATTCGGACTTGTAATTGTCCGCGCACAGAATGTAGAATTTATAAAAGACAATTTTAAAGGCGATAAAGACGGCTTAAAGGAAGCCAAGCGCAATCTTTCGGAGGGCGATAATTTTTTTAAACAGGGCGAGGTATGGTACAAATCGGCTATCGATCCTTATTTAAAAGCTAATGCCTTTAATCCGAATAATGCGCTGCTTAATTTTAAAATCGGCAAGTCGTATTTTAATACAAGTTTTAAAACCAAAGCGCAACCCTATCTCGAAAAAGCATTGAAACTCGACCCCAATGTTGACCCTCAGATACATTACTTGCTTGGTCGTGCTTATCATTTAAATATGGAATGGGACAAAGCAGTTGACGAGTACAAAAAATTTCTTGGGATTTTAAAAGAAGAGGAGGTGGAATTATTTGGCGATGACGTAAAGAAAAAAATTCAAGAATGTGCAAATGGCAAAGAATTAGTGAAACATCCTGTGCGTGTATTTATCGACAATGTAGGTCCTGAAATAAATACAAAGTATCCTGAATATGGAGCAGTTATTTCAGCCGATGAATCGGTAATTATTTTTACTTCGCGCAGAGACAATACAACGGGTGGTGAAATAGATATGGGACTGAACGAGTACTTCGAAGACATTTACATTGCAAATAAAAAAGATGGAAAATGGTCGCCCGCTGTAAACATAGGACCGCCAATTAATACGCCCGGTCATGATGCCACCGCCGGGCTTTCGCCCGATGGACAAACATTATATATCTACATTGATAATAAGGGCGACGGAAATATTTACGAGTGTAACCTGAAAGGAACTACATGGACAAAGCCCGAAAAAATGAATAAGTATATAGATACTGATGCACACGAATCAACTGCATCATTGTCGTTTGACGAGCGCACCTTGTATTTTGTGAGTAACCGTAAAGGTGGATTAGGCGATCGCGATATTTATTATAGCCAAAAAGATGAAAAGGGAAGATGGGCTAAACCTACTAATATTGGAGCGCCTATTAATACTCAATATGGCGAAGAGGGAGTTTTTATTCATCCCGACGGAAAGACAATGTATTTCAGTTCGCAAGGGCTTAATACAATGGGCGGCTATGATATTTTTAAATCAACGCTTGTAAATGGAATTTGGACAGACCCTGTAAACTTAGGTTATCCCATCAATACGCCCGACGATGATGTGTTTTTTGCTATTTCAGCAAGCGGAAAACACGGCTACTATTCTTCCTTTAATGCCAGTGGCTACGGCGAAAAAGATATTTACATAATAACTTTTTTGGGCGACGAAAAACCTATGTT
>JADLGT010000162.1 GCA_020849195.1 Bacteroidia bacterium | reverse complement strand
TCTCGATACCAAGTTCATTCCTATAATTGCTTGTGCTTTTTCTTTTACTTCGTCGAGGGTCTTAGCTACTTTCACTCCACCCGCCTTACCTCTGCCGCCGGCATGTACCTGTGCTTTTACTACCCACAATTTAGTACCCGTTAACTGCTGTAACTTTTTGGCTGCTTCAACCGCCTTTTCGGGCGAGTCGGCTACAATCCCCTCCCCTGTTTCAATTCCAAAAGTTTTGAGAATTTGTTTTCCCTGATATTCGTGAATATTCATTTGATTTATTGTTTAATTAACAAATTGAAAAATTTATTGTTTCAAAAGTAGAAAAAATCGAAAAGTGCCGGCTTGTGTTTATAAACTATTTATTTCTTTTTTTTCACATACCCGAAGTACATATTAAAACCTAATTCAAAATGTCCTATTGCTCCTTCAAGGTCGCCCGAACTGTATCCCTTAAATTGGTTGAGCGCTATATCGTATGGGTTAAAACTATAATTTAACATAGTATAGCTAAGCACAAAGCCCAAGCCCATGTGATCTTCAATAATAAAATTAATGTTTTCCGAAAGTTGTACATAGCCCGAACTGAATTGAGTATTTATGGGCACAGGAATGGTCATTTCAACAGCCGTAAATTTACCAAATGCCTGACCAACGGAGATGGACGTGGAAAGAAATTTTTTTTCTGAAAAATAATAATCGTATCCAATATTCAAACCAAGCGAATTAAGTTGAAAAATATCGCTGAGCCGATACCCTTTTACATCAACAATTTTATTGGTTGGAATTTTATAAATGGAATTGCTCCCGGAAATACCTGCATAAAAATTTTGAAACAACTGTATGTTTTGCGACCCGCTTACAGCATACACACCAACAAACGTTTTTCTAAATGCCTTATTGGTAACCGGATGAGGAACCAAACCATTGATACGCGTATCCATACGATAAACAGCGTCATATTGTGCAAAAGCAAACAGAGAGAGGAAAGTTAAAAAAAGGATACACGCAGTTCTTTTCACCAATAAAAAGATTTACAACAACAAATGCTATAAAGTTTAGTTGATATAGCAAACAAGTTAGTTAAAATTACTATTTTTATAAAACAGGTATGGTTTATTTTCGTTTTAAAAATTTACTGTTAGCTTCACTTGCTTCGTCTGTCTTTTTTACTTCCTGTAAAAAAGAATCGAGCCAGCCGTCGTGGGATTTAAATATATTGGCTCCCATTCTTAAATCCAGCATCAGCATAAACAACTTAGTTACCGATACTCTTTTGAAAAGTAACGCCGATAGCTCTGTAAAAATTGTATATAACAGCGACCTAATTAATTACAACCTCGATACAATTGCCAAAGTGCCCGACACAACTGTACACCTGACGTTTATAACGCCTATTCCAAATTATAATTACTCCGGTGGTACTTTACTATTAAACTCGGCGCAGGAAATTGATTTTAAACTAAATAATATTTATTTGAACAAAGCAGTTATCAAATCTCAATTTGTGCGCTTGTATATTGAAAATCGCATCGACAGCACCGTTGCATTTACTTACGAAGTGCCTTGTGCAACGAATGGAGTTGGACATTTTATTTTGAAAGATTCGGTTGCAGGAAAAACAGGAACCACCCCCGCAATATATGATACAATCCTTGATTTTTCGGGCTATACGCTCGACTTAACCGGTATTAATGGAACAAGCACCAATGCCATTACCACAAAAATGGAGGCACATATAGGTACAAATGTCAGTTATGTAATCATACCACACAACGATAGCTTATATGTTGTAAACACTGCATACAACATTAAACCAAGTTATGCCCGCGGCTACCTCGGACAAACACTTATTGATGTTGGCCCAGAAGAAAGCAGCTTTTCGTTGTTTAACAGCGTAAAATCGGGTATTCTTAGTTTGCCCCAAACAAAGGTTACATTAAACCTCGAAAACTCGGTTGGGGTTGATGCACGATTAAAAATAAGTAAAATAAGTTCCATTAATTCGCGTACCGGTACCACAGTTGACCTTGCAAGCACATCGGTTATAAATAAATCTGTAAACATTAACCGCGCACTCGAAACAGGCAATGCAGCCTCTCCGGTACTGCCAAGTACACAAACCATAGTGCTCAATAGCAGCAATTCCAATGTCGGCTCGTTTATTGGCAATATGCCCGATAAACTAAGCTATACCATGCAGGTAAATGTTAATCCATTGGGCAACGCTTCGGGTTCGAACGATTTTATTTTTGCCGGCTACGGCATAAAGGCTAAAATGAATATTGAAATTCCTTTATCGCTTGTTGCAACTAAGCTCACTTTATCCGACACGCTTATGCTCGATTTGAGTAGCATTACCGGACAAGAAAAAATACTCAATGGTAACTTGTACCTATATGCAACCAATGGCTTACCGCTCAACGCTACTATTCAAATATACCTGTTGGACAAAAATCTGAATAAAACCGATTCGCTGATGGTTCCGCCAAATAACGTTATTGCATCGGCACTGCTTGATGTAACTAACAAAGTAAAAGAAACAGTCGAAACCAAACTGACCATTCCGGTAAGCAAAGAAAAAATTGCCAAACTTGTAACTACAAAAAAAGCTTTAGTGCTAGCTTATTTTAATACTGCTAATCAGCCCAACCCCGTAAACATTTATAATTACTATAAACTCGACTTTAAACTCGTAGCCGACTTCGGATATAGTAACTCCTCCACTAAGAAGTGAAAAAAAAACTGACTATATTTTTTTTATTTGCCTTAACGCTTATTCGCGCTCAGAGTATATACACACCGTTCGAAAAAAACTATCTTACTGATAAATCTACATTAAGCTTTAATGCCGATTACTTTGCCAACTCGAACGCATTAACCTCAGAATTTATAAACACATTTTACCTCAATGGCTACATTAGTCAAGAGATAAAAGACAGGGTAAGCAAAAATTTATTAAATGAAAATCGCATTGGCGCCGAATTTAATTACTCTGTTTTTTACAAATACAAACCCGATACGCTTTCGAAAAATTCGAAAATAGGTTTTTTTGCAAGCCTTAAAAATCGTAATCACTTCGACACACGCTTCTCCAAAGATTTCTTCCGACTTGGCTTTTATGGCAATAAAGAATTTGAAGGACAAATCGAAAACCTAAACGATTTTAATTTGAACCTTTACCAATACCATCTATTTCAATTAGGTATTACAAAAAAAATTAATAACGG
>JADLGT010000161.1 GCA_020849195.1 Bacteroidia bacterium | reverse complement strand
TCCGTCCGGAATCTGCTAACGAATTAGATCGTTTAATAAAATTATTAAATGATAATCCAACGGTTAAGATCGAATTAGGAAGTCATACCGATAGCAAAGGATCTGATGATTATAATATGCGTTTAAGTGATAGTCGTTCGAAGTCGGTGGTTGACTATTTAATAGCAAAGGGTATTTCAGCAGGGCGATTAGTTGCTAAAGGTTATGGCGAAACAAAGCCAATTGATAAGAACGATACCGATGCAGGCCGCCAAAATAATCGCCGCTCCGAATTTAAGATCTTAGAGAAATAATTTCGCACAGTACCTAATTTCTAGTATAAAAATATTTGAACCGCTTACAAAAATAAGCGGTTTATTTTTTGGCATATATTTAAAATAATTTTATGGGTCGATATATACTTTCATTAAAGTAACCACAACAAACCGAATTGATTTGAATGCACTTTAGTGTAAATTTTAAAATTCATCATTGATCACTTTCCTTTATGGGCACCGAAAACATTTGGGCATTTACACAATAATTACAAATTTTGTTCAGATTGAAATACAAATACGAGCTAATTTTATTTGTAAAATTTTGAGCCCTGAAGGATGACATTTTTAAACAAGCAAAGATTCAGTATATTTGTTACCGATGGATTTTTATAATCGTGTACTTAATATTTTGGCAGACATTCCTGATCCCGAAATACCTGTAATTACAATTGTTGAGTTAGGTGTAATACGTGGAGTTAAAGACCTGGGCAATGAAGATATTGAAGTATGTATAACGCCAACTTATAGCGGCTGTCCTGCCATGAAACAAATGGAAGATGATGTTGTAAGTAAATTAAAACAAAATGGATTTAAAGAAGTAAAAGTAAAAATGGTTTATAGTCCTGCCTGGACAACAGATTGGCTATCGTCGGAAGCAAAGCTTAAATTACAGGAATATGGTATTGCCCCTCCAGAAGAAAGCACGTACGATAAATCTTTTATTACCGGTAAACCAAAAGCTGTTACTTGTCCGCGCTGCAAAAGCAAGAACACAGCACTTGTTTCACAATTTGGAAGTACTGCTTGTAAAGCTCTTTATAAATGCAATGATTGCTTAGAGAGTTTCGATTATTTTAAGTGTATATAGTTTAAGGAGCATTTAACGATGGATACTTTGGGCATTACTGATGTGCGCGAAGCGGGTACTAAGTTAATTGAGATATAATTCATTTCTCAATATTCTCTGCGAATTCCTTGTCTGGTTCTCGCGTGAGGGATAGAGCGAAAATACTTTTTGCCTTTTTCGGGCAAAAAGATTGTAGCGAAAGCCCGACCCCTACAAGCAAAATGCTTCCATTAATTTCAATGGCATTTTGTTTGTAGGGGGCACGCCCAAAAAATCAAAAACCCCTCAGGATTTCTCCGTGAGGGGTTTCATCTACCACTAAACTAGTACAAATTATTGCTTCACAACTTTAATGATATCAATTCCATTTTGCGAATTAATTCGCACATGGTAAACACCATTTGCTAATTCGTAAATGTTCATTTGAATTGTATTGCTATCGGTTGTTTGTGTAAGAATAATACGTCCTGTAATATCAGTCAACTCAATGGTCTTAACAAGTTCATTTCCTGTTTCTATTGTAAATGTACCAAAGTTAGGATTTGGATATACTTTTAAGAAAGCTGATTTTGCAGACTGACTTACAATATCAGTACAAACACTCACTACAATATTTGTAGTTGCTGAGTTTGAACATCCGGTGCTAGCGTTTGTATACGAATATACCGGCGAGAATGTTCCCGTTGCAGTAGGATTCAATATATTACCCGAAACGTTTGGTCCGCTGTAAACACCGCCAGCAGGTGAACCCGTTAAAGTTACCGGGCCACCCATTAAACACGCCGTATTGCTGGCAGCGCTAAGCGAAACTGTAGGCTTCGCATTAACAGTAATTGTTACTTGTGCGCTAGATGTACAGCTGTTTGCAGCTGTTCCAACAACAGAGTAAGTTGTGGTTACAGATGGACTCTGAACAATAGATTGAGTAGTTGCGCTCGTACTCCAGTTATAAATTACAGCACCGTTTGCGTTAAGTGTAACGCTATTACCGGCACAAATACTTGCATTTGGAGTTGAAGTAATATTGATAGTAGGATTAGGATTAACTGTAACAAATATACTAGCCGTGTAGCTTCCAGGACAAAGACTTGAGCCACCTTCAACAGTGTAAGTTGTGCTTGTAAGTGGTGTAGCACTTATTACTGTTGATGTTGCGCTTGTGTTCCAAGTATAAGTATCGGCACCGCTTGCAGTTAAAGTGATCATGTTACCCACGCATATTACGTTTGAAGGCGAAGCATTGATGTTTACTGTTGGCTGTGGATTTACGGTTAATGTTACAGGTAACATAGGGCTGGTACAACCTTGTTTTGTGTAATAAATATTACCATTCCAAATACGTGTTGAAATTGTTACTCCGAAATAGCTGCCACCTTTTCCTTCAAAAAACTGAAGATCGCTATTTTGAGCAAATAAGTTACCAACGGCGGTTCCGTTAGTATAAGAAAATCCAGTACCGCCATTTGAGGTTACATATAAGCCATAGGTAGTATTTGCAGGAATGTTAATGT
>JADLGT010000160.1 GCA_020849195.1 Bacteroidia bacterium | reverse complement strand
AGCGGAGACGTGCCGATGTCGCCGTAGATGATGCCTAAAGTTACAAGGAGTCCGGCTGCGGTTACTTTACTGTGCGTGCTGTCTTTTCCGTGCGACACAATTCGTGCAATGAGACAACAAAATTATAAAATATTATAGAGCGAGGGGGTTTAAAACCCGAAGATATTTTCGAAAAAAGTAAAGAATCGCTTTTATCCGAAAAGAAGCCCAAATACTTCCTCCATTTTACCAACCGTAGTTATACGGATATTGTGTTTTTTAGTGTCAAGTCCTTTTTTATTGTATTTGGAAATAAAAATTTGTTCAAAGCCAAGTTTCTGCGCTTCGGAAATGCGCTGTTCAATTCTGCTCACGGGGCGTATTTCGCCTGATAAGCCTACTTCGGCGGCGAAGCACAATTTCGCAGAGATAGGAATATCGGCATTAGACGAAAGCACAGAACAAACCACGGCCAAATCAATTGCCGGATCTTCTACCTTAATCCCGCCTGCGATATTTAAAAATACATCTTTAGCCCCTAGTCTAAAGCCACAACGTTTTTCGAGTACAGCAAGTAACATGGATAGCCTGCGTAAATCGAAACCGGTTGACGAACGCTGTGGCGTTCCATAAGCAGCCGAACTTACCAAAGCCTGTGTTTCAATAAGCATGGGACGCATACCTTCCATGGTAGCAGCAATAGCTACACCGCTTACCTGTTCATCGCGATTGGTAATAAGTATTTCGGAAGGGTTGCTTACCTCGCGCAAACCATTGGCTTGCATTTCATAAATCCCTAATTCATTTGTGGAGCCGAAGCGATTTTTAATGGTGCGCAACAAACGATAAACATGATTGCGGTCGCCTTCAAATTGCAATACGGTATCAACCATGTGTTCAAGAACTTTCGGACCGGCCAAACTCCCGTCTTTGGTAATGTGGCCAATTAAAAAAACAGGAGTTGCACTTTCTTTTGCAAAACGTAATAGTTCGGCAGCACATTCACGTATTTGCGACACGCTGCCGGGCGATGATTCGATATGTGCTGTATGAAGCGTTTGTATAGAATCAATAATGAGTACCTGAGGCGCTAGTAATTCAATTTGTTTAAAAATATTTTGAGTAGCTGTTTCGGTTAAAATATAACAATTGGGATTTTTAATACCAATACGTTCGGCCCGCATGCGTATTTGCTGCTCGCTCTCTTCGCCCGACACGTACAATACTTTTTTGTTGGTAAAGCTTAGTGCTAATTGTAACATTAAAGTCGATTTGCCAATACCCGGCTCTCCTCCAAATAATATGAGCGAGCCGGGAACAAGTCCACCTCCCAAAGCTCTGTCCAATTCTTTATCGCTGAGGGGGCACCGGTCTTCGTTACTCCTATTTATTTCAGAAATCTTTTGAGGTTTTGGGGCGCGTTGTGTTGATGTACTTATTCCCGGCGTTTTAGTGTCGTTTCCACGTTGCACTACTTCTTCTACAAATGTATTCCACTCGCCACAGGAGGGGCAGCGACCCACCCATTTGGGCGACTGGGTGCCGCAGTTTTGGCAGAAATAAGATGTTTTGGTTTTAGCCATAAATTATAAGCGTAAAGCGAAGTAAAGGTAACTGATTTATATCATAAAATAGATTGAGCATGGTCATTCAAGAACGTATTTTATCATTTTACTTTCGAACCAATAATTGCCTATTTATAATCAATGCCCATGAAGCTTGTAATTAACGACAAAAAAAGAATCAACATTATTCAAAAGGAGTTTAATGAAGTTTTCCCGTTTTTAATGATCGAATTTTTTTCAAAGCCTACCGGCAAAGGAGGAGGGATAACAAAAAAATTCATGAAAAATAATTCCAAAGAGTTGGGTGAGTTTCGCACGGTTTATACAAAAGGGCATATAAGCATAACTCCCGACATGACTGTAAATGAGTTGGAGCAACAGTTTCAAGATCGATATGGTTTGTTGGCACAAGTGTATAGAAAGTCGGGAAAAGCATGGTTGCAAACAACAGCCACAGACGGATGGACCTTGGAAAAACAAAATGCCGAGGGGGAGGCACTAAATAAAATTAAGAACGAAAACAAATCACCGAAAATAAATTTTGGAACGTTATAGTCGTATCCGACTTAAGAATCAATTTAATCGAGATTATGTAATACAAATTATTCCCTCCGCACTAAAAAGGGGAGAAGTCGGGAAAAATATTCCAACATTTTAAAAATAAAACACCCATGATACCTATGGTATCACAAACACAAATGAACATCATGGGTGTTCCCTGTCTGCAACAGGCAGGCATCTGACAATTAAAAATCTAAAAACATATACCGATGAAAAAAAATATTCGCCTAAAAAAACCGGCGGACTCAGAAGTAACCATGACCGAAATTGTTTTCAGTCACGATACCAACCCGATGGGAATTATACAGGGGGGAAGAATTATTCAACTAATGGATATTGCCTGCGCCATTTGTGCACAAAATCATTCAAATAAAATTGCTGTTACTGCTTCTATCGATCAGGTTTCATTCAATAGTCCTGCAAGATTGGGAGATATACTTACCATAAAAGCAAAAATTACACGCGTGTTTACTACCTCAATGGAAATTCATGCACAGGTTTGGACTAAACGATTGCCCGACATGAAATCAGTTTTAACCAATGAAGCTTATTTTATATTCGTGGTACTCGGCAATGACGGCCGACCCATTCAGATTGTGCCACTAAAACCCATTACTGTTACCGAAAAGGCGCAATACGCAGCAGCATTAAAAAGAAAACAAATGCGTCAAACACAGCTTCATTAATGCAGTATGCGCCTAATATAGACCGAAAAAAGAAATACAGTAAACGCAGAGCAACTGTATTGATAGGAGTTTATTTGCTAATGGGTATTCATATTGTTCATTGGAAAATTACAGGCAAAACACTTGCTCCGCTCGAGTTTAATGAAGTATTATACACGTTACATCTTGGAATAATTACTGCCGGATTTATTTTTATGGGCATAATGGTTATTGGAACTATTTTTTTTGGACGTTTTTTTTGCTCATGGGGATGTCACATGCTTGCCTTGCAGGATTTATCAGCATGGATACTCGACAAGCTGCACATTAAACCCCGAATTGTGCGCTCGCGGGCATTCTTTCTTGTACCAATAGCATTAGTAATCTACCTCTTTGTTGTGCCTCAAATCGAGCTGCTGTTTAACAGCTCAAATCCTGTTAAGTTTAAACTATTGAATGACACACAAGGGTGGGCATCATTTGTTACCCACGATTATTGGAGAAACCTTCCCGGCATACCTGTTACAATTATAACATTCTTGGTTTGCGGATTTGTTATTATTTATTTTTTAGGCACTAGAAGTTTCTGCCAACAAATTTGCCCTTATGGGGTATTGTTTGCGATTGGCGATCGGCTGGCGCCAGGTAAGATTAAATTAACCGGCGATTGCAGTACTTGCCCTGCCATTTGTACTACACATTGTACCTCTCATATTTTGGTACATAAAGAAATGAAAGAGTTTGGCAAAGTAGTCAACTCCAATTGCCTCAAAGATTTAGATTGCGTTGCTGTTTGCCCGAACGATGCAATTAAATACGGCTTTACAAAACCCTCATTTTTTAAATCCTTAGCCACGCTTCCTTCCTATAAAAGACACTATAATTTTTCGTTAGCAGAAGATGTTTCTCTTGTATTTTTTATATTAACGTTTATTACTATTTACAGAGGTTTATACAATGCAATTCCATTTCTGTTAGCTGCAACTATAGCTGTACTGCTTGCCTACTTTACACTTGTATTCATACGTCTGATAAAAAGAGATTATGTAAAAACTGGAAACTACATTTTGAAACAGGACGGGAAGTTTTCTCAGGCAGGCAAATATTTTTGCTGCGGATTTCTAATCGTTCTTATTTTTTCAGCTCATAGTGCTGTTGTACGCTACCATACGATTAGAGGTGAATGGTTTTATAATAAAATTACTTCGTCCAATAAAATTATGAATACGAGTGTTTCAAAAAAAACAGCTTATACTGCTCGGGCTTTGTTTCATCTGAAGCAAGCTCAATTATTTGGGTTTTTTACTACTGCTGCCTTGAATCGTGAACTGGCATCGCTTTATTTACTCACAAACGATAATTATAGGGCAAAGCAAGAGTTGCAATCTTTTATTTTAAAACAGCCCAATGATCAAGAAGGCAGATTAAAATTAGCAAAGCTATATGTTGCAGAAGGAGACGCGCAGGCTGCGATTACAGAATTACAACAAATAATTAATGCCGACGATAGATACTTTAATAGAGATGAACGTAATAGAAAAAGTGATGCCTATGTTCTGCTTGGTTATACAGAAAAAGCAAAGGGGAATCTCCCCTCTGCCATGAGCAACTATGAAAATGCCATTCGAATAAATGCTGAAAATGCAGAGGCGATGATGTCTCTTAGCCTTATTTATATACACATGAATCGGTTGAAAGATGCAGAACTGCTGCTTCTGAAATGCAATAAACTATTTCCCGAAAACCCTACTATACACAGCAATCTCAGTTGGATTTATATTAAAACAAACGACTTCCCATTAGCGATTACTCATTTACAAAAATTAATACAACTACAACCCGCTAATGTGCAAGCTCATCAACAGTTGGAGAAATTGTTAGGAAAGAAATAATTGCTTTTATCCAATCATTAACTTTCCTGCATAAAGAAATTGACTAGCTTGGGAATTTTCTACAGACAAAATTTTATAAAAATAAATTCCATTGGAAAAGTTGTCCCTATTGAGTATAAATGTCGCTTGTGAAGAATTGTTATCGGGGCGAAGTATTTTATTCATCACCGCCTTACCAAATACATCATACACGCAAATTAAATAACTAAGACCCTGTTTACAGCCTTCAAGGGTAATCGTAGATAATTCGGAAAATGGATTCGGGTGAATTGTAACATGTAATGGATTTGTATTATAGGCATTTACACCAACGGAACAATTATTTTTAACATGTGCTGTTACGGGAACCCGCCCCGAACTACACATCAAATCGAATGTTTTTATTTCCCAATTGTAAAAATACAAATAGGTGTCATTCCCTTTCGTTGTAGTTTTAATTGATACAACCCCCATAACTGTATATGGATAGTTTACGTTGGCATTATTTCCATACAGTATGCTATCCCCCTCAACCGATAATAAATAATCATTGTTTTTATATATGGGCAAATCGAGTAGAACTCTGTTTTTCCCCTTAGCTAAATGAATTGCCTTAAAAAAAATGGGGTATCCCGAGTGATCCCTCAGTTTAATAGTAATTGTACCGGTATCGCGTGCATACATGGTAACCGCATTTAAAACAAATGATGAAACACAATCAAACACTACGTATGTATAAGCTGAATAATATTGACCTCCTCCTGTGGTATCCGTCAAACCTACAGTGTAAGCCATGCCGGGAACCCTTTTTACATTCTCTGCATAGTAAGTAGTTGACTGAGAAAGCGACGGCGTTTTAAAAACAGTTCCCGTCCCTAACTTATAATTAGTGAACATATCCTTATACCAAAATAAACTATCCGTACCCGATGCTTTAAGATAGGCAGTATCTGCTTTACAAATAGAATCGTTGGTAACTACCGCCAACGGCGGAGGCGGTAGTACACTAATGCTAAGCGGAGGCGAATTTGCTGTACCGCAAGGTGAATTTACTGTTACGCTATATGTCCCTGCCTGTTTAACTGTTATAGATTGCGTGGTGTCTCCGGTTGACCAAAGATAGGAGTGTCCGCCATTGGTCGTCAGCAGAAGGCTGTCGCCCTGGCAGAAGGTTGTATAACCATTGGGAGTTATGTTTGCTGTTGGATTTCCCGGTGCAATCTGTTTAGTAAGAGCTAATGGAATTGCCATTACGTTATTGTTTTCATTGCTTTCAATAAAGTGATTAAATGGATCAACATGGATGACCAAAAAATAATTTCCGTTGCAGGTGCCGGGAGGTATATCAATCCACATTCCCCAATCATCAGCAGAATACACATCAAAATAACCGGGCGATATTCCTTGTTTTGGACTACAAGTAAAATATCCTCCAACACCAAAATTTACAAAGTTGCTGTCTAATAATGTATTTCCATTATCATCCTTACAATATCCGGGCGACCCTGAGCAGTTCCCTGCATCTTGAAGGCAGTAGGCATGTTTTATTTTCCTACTAACTACGGACCATTTTAACGGGTTGGGTTGATTGTTATTTTTAATGCGTATAGTGTACTCGCAATAATCATCAACCTGAAAGTTTGAGTTTAAAGGATGGTATTCGGTTGCTTCAGCTATACGAGAATAATAGGTCATGGAATCTTGAATTTTATGATAAATGTTTTGACTAATGAGTCCTTTTGGGATAGAGCCATCCGGGCAAATTCCAGGGTTTCCAACTAACGTGTCATAACCGCAGACAAAGTAATTGATGGCAAACAGTTCGAAGGGGCCATAGCCAATATTAGGAACAATAACAGTTAACCTAAGTTTCCCATCGTCAGAAATGTTAGGGTAGTAAGGAATTGAATTATGCTGCGGGTACTCAATAACTGCTCCCGAATCACTTAGTGCCTCTTCTGAAACAACAAAATCCGGTAGAAGATCGCAATCGGTTTTCAAGCTATCGCTACATTGACATCCTATTCCACTATTGGTTGTGCAAGGTTGTGCCGGTAGAAGTTGCGAAAGAAATATGAATAGTATTGATACTGTTGCACGGGCAATAAGTGTTGAAGGTACTAATCTACATTTTGTTTGCATTGGCACATTGCTTTACGGATAATCCTTATAACCGGATTAAAAAAATAAGATTAACTATTACACGTGAAGTACTACATTCTATTTCCGCACTAGTAAATAGTGGATAGAAAAAAACGAGCAGTTCGAAGAAAATAAATATTCAATGATTAAACCATGATTTTAAACATGGTTCTTGAAGCTAATATGGATTTTAAAATGAGCCGCCTCGCAGTTTACTGTGGGGATTATACTGAAGAGAATACGCCGACAAAACAATTTTTCCGGCAATCGCAAATATAGTCTGACGATTACTAGTGTTCACTATTTATTTAAATTGAATTTGTAAAGTCCGGAATAACCGCAGCGCATTACTTAACAAATAAAATCAATGCGATACTCAAAACCATCATCAGCAAATAAAATTCGATGCTGCCTGTTTGTATCAGGCGCACTATTTTACTGCTCTGCTTAACAAGTTCGCCAATGGCATTTACAATAGCATCAATAAAGCGTAATTCCATAAACCGGTAAAATATATCCGACAGCCGGTTGAGTGGCTTTGTAACAAGTGCGTTATAAAATTCATCCAAATAAAATTTATTATACACCACTTTTTGTGCGGGGTTAATTTCTACTCCTTCAGCAACCGGAATTTTTTTCTGTTTGATATAAAAATTGTACGCTAAGAAAATCATTATTACGGCAATGCTTAATGCGGTAAGCATCAGTGTAATTTCTGTTTCATGACTAATGTGCGATGGAAACATTTTCATATCGGAGTCGGCAAATACAGGTTCTAAAAAACCTTCGAGCAGATGCGGCATACCCGATACGGCGGGGAGTCCAACAAAACCACCGGTTACAGAAAGTACGGCAAGAACCATAAGCGGTATGGTCATTGATTTGGGCGATTCGTGTACGTGATGTTCTTGTTCTTTTGTTCCTCGGAAAGATCCGAAAAATGTAAGGTAAAGTAACCGGAACATATAAAAAGCTGTCATTGCCGAAGCAATTGATCCGAGAAACCATAATAATTTGTTATGCTCAAAGGCTTTTGCCAAAATTTCATCCTTAGAAAAGAAACCTGCAAATGGAAAAACGCCTGAAATTGCTAAGGCAGCAAGCAGAAAAGTCCAGTATGTAACCGGCAAATATTTTTTTAGTCCGCCCATATTGCGGATGTCTTGTTCGCCGCTCATGGCGTGTATAACGCTGCCCGCACCAAGAAACAATAATGCTTTGAAAAATGCGTGTGTCATTACATGAAATACGCCTGTAACATAGGCCCCAACACCAAGTGCCAAAAACATAAGACCGAGTTGGCTTACGGTTGAATAGGCAAGTACTTTCTTAATGTCGTTTTGAAACAAGCCGATTGCTGCTGCAAATAAAGATGTGATTACACCCACCAACGCAACTATACTCATGGTGAAAGGCGAAAGTGTATATAAAATATTGGAGCGAGCAATCATGTAAATGCCTGCTGTTACCATTGTAGCGGCATGTATCAGGGCAGAAACGGGAGTAGGTCCTGCCATTGCATCGGGCAGCCATGTGTACAGCGGCAACTGTGCACTCTTGCCAACCGCTCCAACAAATAACAGTAATGTTATTGCGGTAATAACAGGTTCGGTGCCATGAAATTTCGCCAGTCCAAATACCTCCGTATAATTTATGCTTCCGAAGGTTACGAAAATTAAAATTATGCCGAGTACAAAAACGAGGTCGCCTACACGGTTCATAATGAATGCTTTTTTTGCCGCATTATTGTACGATGTGTTTTTATACCAAAACCCAATGAGTAAATACGAACACAATCCTACGCCTTCCCATCCAACATACATAAGCAGGTAATTAGAGCCCAATACCAACAGCAACATGAAAAACACAAACAAATTTAAGTACGCAAAGAAGCGCGAAAAGCCCTCGTCGTTGTGCATATAGCCTACCGAGTAAACATGTATTAAAAATCCAACGCCTGTAATTATTAAAAGGAATAACGACGATAATGGATCGACCAAAAACGAAAACGAAACATGCAGTTTACCTGAAGAAATCCATTCAAATAAATTAACGGTAACGGCGTGTTCTCCGGATGATTTGATTTCAAAAAACACAGCTAATGAAATAAGAAAGGATGCCAACACGCTGCCGCAAGCTATAATGCTGGTTATGCCTTTAGAAAGTTTCCTGCCGAATAATCCGGTGATTAAAAAACCTATAAGAGGTAAAATAGGAACTAAGCCGATTAACTTTATCATAATTAATTACAAAACTAATTTTTCAATTTATTTAACACTTCAATATCAACCGAGCCGGTATTTCGGTATATCATTGTAAGTATAGCGAGACCCACGGCTACTTCGGCTGCGGCAACTGCCATAATAAAAAACACAAATACTTGTCCTTCGGCATCACTCAAATAGGTTGAAAAAGCAACCAAAAGCAGGTTAACAGCATTGAGCATAAGCTCAACACACATAAATATGATGATGGCATTTCGGCGCAGCAACACTCCGAAAACGCCAATAGAAAACAATACGGCACTCAGTAAAATGTATAAGTTAATCGGAATATGTTGTAGTGTATTCATACGAATAAAAATTTGTTACTTTATTTGCATCTCTTCTTCATTCATCTTCCATTTGCAAGCCCATGTCTCAAAATAGACTAATTCAAAATTCAATACGTATTTTTTTTGCCAAGCAGCACCACTCCAACCATTGCGGTTAAAAACAACAACGATGATATTTCGAATGGGAATAAAAATTTGCTGAACAATACTTTTCCAAGATTTTCAACTGTGCCAATAGCTGTATGTACATTGTCGGTTGTAGCAAATCGCACATCAAAAACTCGCACTGCACCTACAAGTGTAATTAATAAAATTCCGCCGGCAATAACAGCTATAAACTGCGATAGTGTGGTTTTACTTGGTTCGGCTTCTTTATTAAAGTTCATCATCATTATAACATAAAGGAACAATACCATAATGGCACCTGCATACACAATTACGTGAACTGCTGCCAAAAACTGTGCATTGAGTAAAACATAATGCCCGGCAATTGCAAAAAAAGTCATGATGAGAAACAACACGCTGTTAACAGGATTTTTTGAAACAACAACCAACAGTGCGCTGATGATTGCGATAAATGAAAGAAAGTAAAATAAATAGATGGTCATAAATAAAATGTATGCAAAGGAAATATTTACTTATTCTTTTTAAAAAAATTATTAATGTTACAACCTATGTTGATCGTAAAAGTCTGTACAGTTGCACGATTTGCCTTCTCACCTGTATCTGGATTTACAAAAGTATTAACATTACTAATCCCCCAAAAATTTTGGAGACTTATTTCAATCCAATCAAAGAAATTACATCCAATTGCAGCACTAACATCAAAATTAAACTTCCCATCCTGTTTGCCAAAATAAACATATGTAAAATCATT
>JADLGT010000159.1 GCA_020849195.1 Bacteroidia bacterium | reverse complement strand
TTTTTCGGTTGAGGACTTGAAAAAATGTGATGTTGCTATTGAATTTACTACCCCCGCTACAGCAGTAGCCAATATTTACAAATGCTTTGATGCAGGTGTGCCTGTTGTAGTTGGAACAACAGGGTGGCTTAAACACTTGGATGAAGTAACAAAAATGTGCAAAAATAAAAACCAAACCTTATTTTGGGCATCGAATTTTAGTGTAGGTGTTAACTTATTTTTTAAACTAAATGAATACCTGTCCCAGCTTATGAATCCACATAACGAATATAATGTTACGCTCGAAGAAACGCATCACGTTCACAAAAAAGATGCTCCAAGTGGAACAGGAATTACTTTGGCCGAAGGGATTTTGGCACACACACCCTCAAAAAAGAAATGGGTAAACTACCCAACCGAAAAGACAGATGAATTACAACTTGTTTCAAAACGAATTGATGAAGTACCCGGCACACACACGGTACGCTATTCGTCGGAAATAGATTACATTGAAATTACACACGTAGCACACAGCCGTAAAGGATTTGCGCTTGGTGCTGTGTTGGCTGCCGAATGGATAAAAGGAAAAAAAGGAATTTATGGCATGAATGATTTACTGAAATTTTAAAATTACACACCGATGTCAATGCCATTTAAAATCAAAACTATAACCTACAAAATCTAATGACTCCGTTTGTTTATTTTCTCATTGCCTCCTATATCCCTACTGTACTCGGGCTTTCAAAATTTTTTATTGCCTTTGGTCAGCCCGGATGGAAAGCATACATTCCATTTTATAATGTTATAATTCTTCTTAAAATAATTAAACGCCCTTGGTGGTGGCTGCTGCTGTTTATGGTTCCCACAGTAAGTTTTATTATGTGGTGGATTATGCTTTATCAACTATACGAAAGTTTTGGTAAAAAAAGTACCGGCGAAAAATTTTTTGGTACTATTTTTTGGTTTGCCTACCTGCCTTGGACCGGCTACACACAGAATTTAAAATACAGCGGTCCTGTTGATTATAGCAAAGTGAAACGATCGTGGCAAGCCGAATGGGTGGATGCCGGTCTGTTTGCTGTGATTGCAGCAACCATTATACGTACATTTTTTATCGAAGCCTTTACCATTCCTACTTCATCGCTTGAAAAATCGTTGATGGTAGGCGATTATCTTTTTGTAAGTAAAGTTAGTTACGGCGCCAAAGTGCCGAACACTCCTTTAGCCTTCCCCTTTACGCATCACACAATGTTTCTCACCAAAGACACCAAATCGTACCTTGAATGGATTCAACTTCCCTATTGGCGTTTACCGGGTTTCGGAAAAATAAAAAATAACGATTACGTTGTGTTTAACTACCCCGATGGCGATACCGTAGCCCTTGGTGCACAAAATCAAAGTTATTACCAGTTGTGCAGAGAGTTTGGATGGAGCTATGTAAACAGTCCCGATAAAATTAATCCTTATTCGGGCGTACCATTTGGCAATGTTACATCGCGCCCGCCTGATAAAAGAGAGAATTATGTAAAACGTTGCGTTGCCATTCCGGGAGATACACTAACCATTAAAAAAAGTATTTTTTATATCAACGGAAAACAGGCCTACATTGCTCAAACCATGCAACACCATTATGTAGTAAAAACAAAAGATGGCATGGGCTTCAGCCCGAAAGTGTTAGACAAGTTTGACATTACCGAACCAATAGAAAACCGGCTTATACCGGGTGCTTTAGTAGTTACACTGCCCAATGACAAGGTGAACGACTTCAAACAACTTCCAAACGTTGAATCACTCACTCCACTCATTGCCGACAGTGGCGCTTACGATTCGCGTATTTTTCCGCATAGCCCCAATTATAAATGGAATGTGGACAATTTCGGACCGCTTGTTATGCCCGAAAAAGGTATTACAGTTAAGCTGGATACTGCAAACATTCATTTATACGATCGCATTATTACCGCTTACGAAAACAATACACTGGTAATAAAAGGAGATAAAATTTTTATTAACGGATTGCCTGCAAATACCTACACATTTAAATTCGGTTATTATTTTATGATTGGAGACAACCGACATAACTCGGCCGACTCGCGCTACTGGGGTTTCGTTCCCGAAGATCACATAGTGGGAAAACCCGTTTTTGTGTGGATGTCGTGGAAAGGCGGGTTCATGAAACAAGCCAGATGGGATCGCTTCTTTACATTTGTTCATTCCAACGGATTGTCGCGCTCTTACTTAATTCACTTTATAGTTATTGTTGCGCTGATTTACGGTTATAATTATTTCAAAAAGAAGAAAGTAAAAAAGCAAGAAAAAGATCAGCAGGTATAATTTTGTGCGAAGTTGAAAAAACAATATTCGGAAGCTCATTACTCATTTAACTCATCAGCCATTCGTGAGAGTATGTAATTTCTATTTATAATCTCAGATAAAATATTGAAAACATAAACGGATGAAATAGCCATATACCTGTGGCATACCAACCGAAAATGAATATGGCGTATTCCCTGTCTGCCTACAGGCAGGCATCTGACAAACAGAAAATAAAAAATATATACAGATGAAAATCCTCCAC
>JADLGT010000158.1 GCA_020849195.1 Bacteroidia bacterium | reverse complement strand
TATTGAAAACATTGTGCTGCTTAACGAAGCAAACAGTATCCATATCAGTTGTAAAATAATAACTATTGTTATTGGGTGGCGCATTATTTTCGTGTCGGGTTTGTAGCCACGTATTATTTTAATTGTAAACAGTATTAATATGCATATCAGCATGGGTTCGGCGGGCATACTGAGGTCGGGGCTTATGCGATGCCCGAGTAGTTCGGTAAAGCTTACGGAAAGAGGTGTTGCAAATACCGTCATCAGCATTAGCTTGTCCATTGAAAAAATACCAAACAAGGCAATAGCTAAAATTAAGGGTAAAAAATTTACGTAGTAGAAATTATTAACTATTCCAATAAGATTGATGAGCAGGAAAGAAGCGCTTACAATATAAAACAGTTGTATGTTTATTTTTCCGGTCAAACAGAATTATGGATAGGATGTTTACAGGCTCTGTTTTTTATAACTGCTCATAATGAGAATATAAATAATAGCAAAAGCAATGGATGAAATTGTAGATACGATAACAATTGCCCAACGTTTAGGCGAGTCGCGCTTTTCGGCAGGAATGGCAGGGTCAATTACGTATTTTATCGGAAGCGATTGTTCTACATCAAGTTTCGCCTGATCGTACTTTACACCGAGTGCAAACATTTCATTGCGTTCGTGATAGGCAAAATCGCGAAGAGCTACGTAATTCCAACCTTTAGCTTGTATTACCTTCATTCTTTTTTCGAGTTCACTAACAGCGCCTGGCGAATTTTTAGCCAACGATTTTACATACTGTTTATAAATTATTCCCGATTGTGTTTCAAAGTCAAATACACCCAACTCGGTATATATTTTGAGCGAGTCTTGCAATTTTTCAACTAAAGCTTTTTTTCGCAGATACTCATCCTCAACTATTTTCAACACTTTTTTAGCACGTGCTTTTTGAATATCGTCTCGCACCGAATCGGCTAATGCAGCAATATCGTTGGCAATATGCGCCGCAGTATCGGGCTGTTTGTCGAGCACATTTATTTCAACTGTATTATCCGGATTTCGGTTAAACCACACTCTGTCGAGGTATTCAAGTTTCAGGTATAAATTTTTATAGGGCGATTTTGGGCTAATCCCGTAACGTTTCAGCAAATTATATTTTATGGCAATTCTGTTTCTGATTGCATCGGAATGAAGCACCTCAATTAACTGTTCGGCTTCTTTTTCCTGACCAAACATGAGTGCGTCTCCCCATTCTTTTATCAGCGATTTTGATATTGAAACAGTTGATGCCGGAATCATAACCACTGTGGATAAAAAGCGTGGCTCGATTATGTACGAAACTGAACCCGAAATAAGTGCAGCCGATAAAGCGACGAGCATAAGTTTGTTCCGCCATTTTTTTAAAAATACTAGCACGTATCTCGAGTCAAAAAGTTCCTTGTTTTCTTGTTGGTTGTCCATCTTTGGCTTTTACCTTTTAATTGTTAAAGATTGGCGCAAAAATAGTTAAATTAATAGAAGTGAGGCGTTAAGTTAACCGTATTTTAATGCCCTGAACATTGATTTTATACTGATGAGTCGCGTAAAAAATGCCCACAGTATCGACAGAATAACCATTACTCCGAAATTGACAAACCACTTGCCGGGGTTATAATGAAATGATTTTGTAAGGAAGTTAATAATAACCACTCCCGAACTGAAAATAAAAAGTGTAAGAAGTAAGCGGTAATTAATCCTGAATTTGAATTTACGTTGAGCGATAATAACCTGAGCTATTGCCATTGAAAATTGAGTTATTAATGCTGCTGCAGCCGATCCGAATGCATAGAGATGAGGGATAAGGAATAGGTTAAGGGTAATATTCAGCAACATAGCACTGGCAGCAAGAATGTTGAGTTCCTTCAAATTGCCGTTGGCTGTGAGCAATGTTCCGAAAATATAGGTTGTTGAAACAGCCATAAAACAGCCCATGAGCAAACTGAATACAGGAGCCGACTGATCAATATGTTCGTGATAAAGCATTCCCATCAGTTCGTTTCTGTAAAATGTACATCCAATGGCTATAACTATTGCGGGAGTAATTAACAATGTAAAAGAAAGTTTCACCAATTGTTCAACCGACTCTTTATACTTGAGCATACGCGAAAAAATAGGCAACAGTAAGCCGGCAAATAAAAAAGCAATCATATTAGTGGCATCGAGCAAACGGTAGGCTTGGGCATAAATACCTGTTTGTATTGCACCCGAAAATCCAAATTGATTTGCTTCTTCTGTTGCGGGAAGCATACGTTCGAGCATAACAGTGTCTATGCGGTTGTAAAAAGTCATAAGCAAAACGAGTATGGCAAAGGGAATACTTTTTTTCAAAATCATAATTGAAAACGGCCGGTTCCAGGTAATTTTAAAAGTGTGTGTTTTAGTCATGACAATTAAAAATGTAATAACCGCAGTAACAAAATAGGCAATTGTTTGAGTATAAACATAAGTCATAATATCCATTTTGTGTGAGGTAACATGGCCGAATAAAAAGATTGAACATACAGGTATCATAATAAGCCTATCGAGTACCGATATAAGGCTGTCGGTTTTAAAAAGATGTAAGCCGGCTAAATTCGAGCGGAGGTAAAGAATAAATGTGAGCAGAAATTGATTGAATCCACACACCATCAGCAATTTCGTTAGCCGGATGTCGTAACCAATTACCAATCCACACACTAATGTTGCAATAATATAAATAACAGCCAGCCCAAGCTTTAGCGCTACGAGGCTGGAAAAATGCTTGGTGAGAAGATGATTGTTTTGAGCTATATTTTTGTTGTTGA
This sequence comes from Bacteroidia bacterium, assembly GCA_020849195.1. Classification (GTDB taxonomy): domain Bacteria; phylum Bacteroidota; class Bacteroidia; order JABDFU01; family JABDFU01; genus JABDFU01. Next base: position 4,996 of record JADLGT010000158.1, on the reverse strand, counting down.
AATTGGTGATACCAAAATCAAGAATAATATTTAAAAGGAACGAAAAATTAAACAAGGCAAAGTATTCTCCGTAATCGGCTGCACCTACTTCGTTTTGCACCGCACGGTCAATACCAAAAATCCATATCGGTTTGATAAGAAGGTTGAGGAAGAGAACAATAGCTAAATTGGTTATAAACTTCTTTTGCATACCGGGTTCGGGAATTTTCCCGCTCTACGAATAAATGCCTAATTTACAATTATTGTCTCATATTTGATTTGTGAAACGATAAATACCGCACATCATGAATATTTTATACCTTGTTCATTAATCTATAAAAGTGGAAGTGGAAATTGTTGTAAATACAAGATTGCTGATAAAAAACAAGCTGGAAGGGATAGGTTGGTTTACTTATGAAACACTTAAACGAATTACGCGTAATTACCCCGAACATCATTTTATTTTTGCGTTCGATCGCGAATTTGATGAAGAGTTTCTTTTTGCCGAAAACGTTACACCAATTATTTTATCGCCACAGGCGCGACACCCGTTTTTATATTATATATGGTTTGAATATTCGATTGCTCATTTGCTGCGAGATTTAAAACCTGATCTTTTTTTGTCGCCCGATGGATACCTGTCGCTTAATTCAAAAACAAAACAACTCGCGGTAATACACGATATTAATTTCAAACATTACCCCAACGACCTTCCGTTTTTCGAACGTAAATACTACAATTATTTTTTTCCGAAGTATGCACAAAAGGCTGCGCGGATTGCTACTGTGTCGCAGTTCTCGAAAAAAGATATTGTTACTGAATTTGGAATTGACGCCGAAAAGATAGATGTAGTGTACGATGGCGTAAATGAAATTTTTTCGCCTGTAACATTGCTCGAACGCCAAGCTGTTAAACAAAAATATACTGGAGGGGCCGATTATTTTGTTTTTGTAGGAGCTTTACATCCGCGTAAAAATATTGTGCGACTATTTAAAGCATACGATGAATTCAGAAAATCGCACACTAATAATGTAAAACTGTTGGTGGTTGGGAAAAAAATGTGGTGGACCGACGAAATTGAAAATACGTATGAAAATATGTCCTTTAAGACAGATGTGCATTTTACAGGCAGATTGTTGCCTGAAGAATTGAGCCGTGTAATTGCATCATCTATTGCACTTACTTACGTTACCTATTTTGAAGGTTTTGGTATTCCTATTTTAGAAGGTTTTAGATGCGAAACGGCCGTTATTACTTCTAACGTAACATCAATGCCCGAAGTAGCAGGCGATGCCGCTTTGTTGGTCGATCCCTTTTCGGTAGAATCCATCAAAGGGGCAATGTTGCTTTTGGCAAACGACGAACCGCTGAGGCAATCATTTATTGAAAAAGGTAAGCTGCAGCGTCAGCAATTTTCGTGGAATCGTACGGCAAGGCTGTTGTGGGAAAGTATTGAGAAGGCCGTAGGTTGACTACATTTTACTTTGGTTCTCCTCTTTGCTCTTTTTATGTTTTTTCTTTTTTATCCGCGCACTGTCAATTCCGTAATCAAACTTTCCAATTTTTTCATTGTAATAAATAATGGCGGTCGGAAATTCCGAATCCTTCTTTGAGGTTTCTCCTCCAACATAATCAAGAGGTATTTGAAAAGGAAAGGTGAAGTAAGGTTTTGTACTTACGTCGTCGGGCAACTTAGTTGAAACCCCGATAGTTTTTTTGCTGTATCCATCTTTGATTATTTCAACTTTGTAAACTTTATTGCGTTTAAGGTAATAGCCAAAGGCTTGATTGCCCTCAACAATAGCCGAGTCGATGAGTTGATCGCTCATGTATAATTTTGTTTTAATATCTCGAACTAAATTATTTTTCAGATTAAATGTACCCACAATGAGTAATGTTGTGTCGCTGTTGTTGAATTGGGCTAAGCAACAAATCGTTTGAACAGAAACAAATAAAATTAAAAATGGAAACTTCATCCGTATATATTTTTTAAGATTCTGATTGTCGGATGCCTGCCTGTCGGCAGACAGGGAACACCCATGATATTCATTTGTGTTTGTGATACCGTACATGGGTATTTCATTTAAAAAATTTAAATCTTCGAAAGGCAAAGGTGAGAAAAAGCATGTAATAATTATTGATTTATCCAATTTATTAGTCAATCATTTAGTAACAAATAATCTGTTATTAGTACGAATCGTTTCGAACACGTCGATTGTTAGTTATTAATCGAAAACGCTTACTTGCTTCCGTATTTTCAAATGGTTCTATCGCCGGATTTTATTTGTATCAAAACAAATTTCCCTTGCTTTCTTTTTCATTTTACTAAGCTTGCACTATCTTTACCCACACTCTGCAATTATTTTTTCAAGCAGCGAATTCAGTTTAGCTTATATATTAAACATATTACTTATGGGACGCATATTTGAAAAACGTAAACACAAGATGTTTGCACGTTTCGCCAAAATGGCCAAAACATTTACCCGCATCGGAAAAGAAATTGCAATGGCAGCTAAACAAGGAGGTGGCGACCCCAACACCAATCCCCGCCTCAGATTGGTAATACAAAATGCCAAAGCCGTTAATATGCCAAAGGCCAATATTGATGCTGCTATAAAACGCGCTACCAATAAAGACATGAAAGATTTTGAGGAAGTTGTGTACGAAGGCTATGGCCCACATGGTATTGCCCTAGTTATTGAAACTGCTACCGACAACCCTACACGTACTGTTGCTAATATTCGAAATTGTTTCAGTAAAACCGAAGGCACTTTAGGAAAAACCGGTTCCTTAGATTTTATGTTCGACCGTAAAGCTATATTTGAAATTGAGCTTGGCCCCAATAATGTTGAAGAACTTGAACTTGAGCTAATTGATTACGGACTGGAAGATATTGAACACGACGAAAACAAAGCCGTAATAACTGCACCGTTTAACGAATTCGGTAACATGCAAAAGGCACTTGAAGAGAAAAAAATTACAGTGCTTTCTTCCGATAAAGAACGTGTGCCCAATACCTATAAAGATGTTACTCCTCAACAACAAGTTGAAATACAAAAACTAATCGACTTACTTGAAGATGATGACGATGTTCAAAATGTTTTTCACAATATGCGCGAAATATAGACCCACCTCTTCAAAGGAAAATACAATGTTTTAATGCAAATAAGTTGCAAACATTTTAATCAACTCCATGCTTCCGAACTTTATGAAATTTTCAGGTTGAGAGCCGAAGTGTTTGTTGTTGAACAAAACTGCCCGTATCAGGATGCGGACAACAAAGATTTGCAAAGCTGGCATCTTACGGTTTACAACGACAAGAAACAATTGATTGCCTATTCGCGCATAATGCCTAAAGGACTTAGTTATCCCGATTACGCTTCCATAGGGCGTGTTGTAACATCTGCTTTGGTGCGCAAAACAGGGGTTGGTAAAATGCTAATGGAAAAAAGCATTGAGGAATGTCGCAGGTTATTCGGCTCAAATACACAGATAAAAATAGGCGCGCAAACATACCTTCTCAAATTTTATCGGTCATTTGGATTTATCGACATAGGCGAAGAATACCTCGAAGACGAAATACCTCACACAAAAATGGTTTTGCACTAAACCACTATCTCTCCACTATTTTTATATTGAAACTACACATGTCTAAAGACCGATGAATCCTACGGTTTATGGATGAGGTAACACGGATACATCTAAATAAAATGTAAACCGAACCACAAAAATTAATGAAGTCGTTATGTTGATTTTCCCGACCACCAACTAATTAGGACAAAAAAAAGGAGGGAAGAAATTTGATTTTTCAAATTCTTCCCTCCGAGTAGCCCGTAGGGGAATCGAACCCCTGTTACAAGAATGAAAATCTTGTGTCCTAACCCCTAGACGAACGGGCCATAAAATAAAGAACAAAATACACAAAGAATGCCACCCTTTCGGGTGGTCAGCCTTTGGCTGAAAAATCTGGTGTCCTAACCCCTAGACGAACGGACCATAAATTTTTTTGGGAAAATCTTTTTATACAATTGCTCTTTTTCCCAACTACTATTTTTGAGCTTTAACTCCCTTTTTCTTGCTTCCGTTTTGGATTCATACTCCTCAACATATACAAGTCTTAAAGGAAGTTTCTTCTTTAACGAACGCGTTTGACCTGAATTATGCTGATCAAGCCTTTTTTCAACATCTTCAGTAAATCCAATATATGTTGTGCTATCTTTTAAACTTTCTAAAACGTACACAAAGAACATACTCTACATTTTACTTTACCCCTGTTACAGCCACCCTTTCGGGTGGTCACCCTTTGGGTGAAAAATCTTGTGTCCTAACCCCTAGACGAACGGGCCATAAAATAAAGAACAAAATACACAAAGAATGCCACCCTTTCGGGTGGTCAGCCTTTGGCTGAAAAATCTTGTGTCCTAACCCCTAGACGAACCAGTCAGATTTAAAGGAGCGCAAATGTAGTATTTAGTACGAAAACTGACAAATATTTTTAAATACAAGTAGAAATGGAGACACACATTGTTGGCCGAGATTGAATAATTGAATTTTACTTTCGGTACATGACAAGAAATCAAAAAAATTGAACGACTCCGGTTTTCTCGATATTATCTTTTTGATTAGCCCTTTAGTTTGATAAAACTCAAAAAGTTGGAAATAGAAATAAGGAATATTCAGATAGTTCCGATAATGAATTAAAGAAAAGCAAAAGTCGATTTATTGCTGAGCATCTGTAAAGCCGGAATCTCGTAGATGAAATGAAGTTTATTTCTCTATTTTAAAGCCAAACTGCAAGTAATTATTATGTATATTTGGTCGATTTTATTTTTATTATTTTATACATGTCCGAACAAGCCAACAACCCACAACAAGGCCAACTCAACATAGAGTTGAGCGAGGAAACAGCCGAAGGCATATATTCCAATCTGGCTATTATTACGCACTCCAACTCCGAGTTTGTTCTCGACTTTATAAAGGTGATGCCCGGCGTACCTAAGGCTAAGGTAAAATCTCG
>JADLGT010000157.1 GCA_020849195.1 Bacteroidia bacterium | reverse complement strand
CGCTATGCTTGTTATCTGGTAGCCCAGAATGGAGATGCCCGTAAAGAAGAAATTGCTTTTGCCCAAAACTACTTTGCTGTGCAAACCCGGAGGGCTGAATTAGTTGAACAACGTTTATTGGAGTACGAAAGGGTTATCGCAAGGGAAAAACTAAGCCAAACGGAAAAGCAGCTTTCAGGTATATTGTACGAACGTGGTGTGGATAGCCAAGGGTTTGCCATCATTCGCTCCAAGGGCGACCAGGCCTTGTTCAGACTAAATACCCAAATGCTCAAAAAGAAAATGGGCATACCCGATAACCGACCTGTGGCAGACTTTTTACCAACCATCAGTATTAAAGCCAAAGACCTGGCCTCAGAAATGACCGGTTTGAATGTGCAAAGCAAAGACCTGAAAGGGCAAGGTAAAATTGAAAAGGAACATATTGACAACAACGCAGCCGTGAGAGAGATGTTGGCAAAAAGGGGCATTATCCCTGAGAATCTTCCCAAAGCAGAAGACGTGAAAAAATTGCAACGAAAACTGGAAGGTGATGAGAAGAAAGTATTGAAAGAAGCCAAAACCAAAAAAGGCAAAAAGAAATAGTACTATGGCAAAAAAAATAGAAAGCATAAAGCATAATAAAGATAAGCGGGCACACATACCCAGCAAGGAAGAAGCGGGGTATGAAGATGCAAACCCGAAAGTGCAGCAAGGCAAGAAAACTCTTGAGCTGCCTAAAAACCCAGTGGTGCATCGTGGGCAAGACCCCGAATTGTTTTGGCTGAACAAATACTATTCTATTATATCTTTGTTTGTTTCTCACATATTAAAATTATTTTTTTTGAGTTGAGCAGAAAGAATTTTATTCTTTCTTTCATTAAACCTACGGACTTGCGGTCCATATTGGTTTAGTCAACAAATGCTTTTTTAAGAAGATGCTAATTTTTTAACCTGAAAATATATATCAATCATATCTGGATTTTCAGCTTCTTCCATTATTCTGTATTTTTATCGGACAGCAAAGATTCATTTGCAATAGCTTGGTTTAAATGTAAATAACAGCAAAAACAATTTGGATTTATTATCTATGACTACACAACTTGACTCGGGAGTGATGCTGCCACTGATGGAAGAATTTTATACCATTCAGGGCGAAGGCTACAATTCGGGCAAGGCTGCCTACTTTATTCGAATTGGCGGATGCGATGTAGGCTGCCACTGGTGTGATGTTAAAGAAAGTTGGGACGCAAATCTGCACCCACTCACCAACACCGATTTAATTGTTGCAAATGCAGCGAAGTACAGTGCTAAATCTGTTGTGGTAACCGGAGGCGAGCCCTGTATGTATAACTTAGAGTACTTGACCATGCAGCTAAAGAAAAAAGGCATCAAAATTTTTCTTGAAACATCAGGGGCCTATCCTTTAACCGGCACTTGGGACTGGATTTGCCTTTCGCCCAAAAAAACAGCAGAGCCAATCGAAGATTTTTTTATAAATGCAAGCGAACTTAAAATAATTATTTTTAATAAAGACGATTTTAAATGGGCCGAAAAAAATGCCATGAAAGTTAATGCAAACTGTATTTTATATCTTCAGCCCGAATGGAGTAAGCGTACCGAAATAATGCCGCTTATTGTTGATTACGTAATGAATAATCCGCAATGGAAGGTGTCGTTGCAAACCCATAAGTACTTGGGTATTCCATAATAAATAATTTTGATGTTCGACTTTTTAATGGTACACTTATTGTAATTTAAAACACATGAAATAGCCATATACCTGCGGCATACCAACCGAAAATGAATATGGCGTATTCCATGTGACAAACAGTTACTTACAAAATTATATACACATGAAAAAGAAATACAAATGAAACGTTTAGCCCTTACTTGTTTACTTTTTATCGCTACCCTATTAAATGGCTTTGTTCAGGCACAGCCAACCAGCTATTCAACAAAAAACAACAAAGCCATTAAACATTACGAAGAGTCGCAAAAATTTATTGCATTGAATCAGCAAAAATCAGTTGACATGCTTAATTCGGCTATTGAAAAGGATTATAATTTTATTGAAGCACATGCCTTACTTGCCGAGTTATTAGCTTACAACGGAAAGTTCGACAAGGCCATCGAACAATACAACATTACATTTTCCATCAATCCGAATTTTTATCAGAACAATTATTTTTTTGCAGGTCGGCTTGAATTAAAACTTGGAAAATATAAAGAAGCTAAAGAACATTTTGAAAAATACATTTCCGCCCGATCGGTTAATCATAAAATGGATGATGAAGCAAATCTTTATATTAAAAGCTGCGACTTTGCTATCGAGTCGATGGCACATGCGCTTCCTTTTAATCCACTTAATATCGGTCCCGAAATTAATACTTCCGAAGATGAGTATTTCCCAACTATTACAGCCGACGACCAGATGTTTTTATTTACCCGAAAACTATCTTTACCGGCCGGAGCCAGTCCTTATGGATTGCCTTATCAGGAAGATTTTTTTTATTCAACAAAGCAAAACGGCAAATGGACGACTGCGCGCGGCATTGGCAATAATATCAACACCCCGCTAAATGAAGGGGCGCCAAGTTTGTCGGCCGATGGCAATTATTTATTTTTTGTTGCCTGTTCCGACGACAACAATTATGGAGCAGGTCGTCAGGGTTTTGGCAGTTGCGATATTTTTGTTAGTCGTAAAATGGGCGACAAATGGGTGAATCCGCATAATATCGGATCGCCTGTAAACACAAGGGCTTGGGAAACTCAACCTTCGTTTTCGTCGGATGGAAAAACACTTTATTTTGTGCGCGGTATTATTAATGAACAAGGGCACAAGCAGGGCGATATATACATGGCTCAACTAAAAGCCGATGGTAAATTTTCGCACCCTGTACGTTTAGGAAAAAATATTAATACGCCTTTTCATGAAGAATCGGTTTTTATTCACCCCGATAATCAAACACTCTATTTTTCATCAAATGGCCGGGTGGGAATGGGCGGCTTGGACATTTATATGTCGAAGCGCGGAGCTGACGGGCAATGGGGCGAAGCTGTTAACTTAGGTTATCCTATAAATACATTTAACGACGAGAACAGCCTATTGGTAGATTCGAAAGGGAAACTGGCGTATTTTGCTTCAAACAGAGCGGGAGGAATTGGCGGCTTAGATATTTACACACTCGAAGTAGATTCGAAATTTAAACCCGAAAACATGACTTACCTGAAAGGGAAAGTATATGACAGTAAAACGAAGAAGCCGCTTAACGCCTCGTTCGAATTGATTGAACTTGATTCGGGCAAAACAGTAATGCAATCCGAGTCGAATCAACTAACAGGTGAGTTTTTGGTATGCTTACCGACCAATAAAAATTACGCGCTTAATGTTTCCAAAGCCGGTTATTTATTTTACTCCGAAAATTTTTCACTGAAAGAAACAAAAGATATTTCAAAACCATTTATGATGGATGTACCCTTGCAGCCTATTGACACAGGTGTTACGGTTCAATTGAAAAATATTTTTTTTGAAACTAACAAGTTTGATTTGAAACCCGAGTCGAAAGCAGAATTGCAAAAACTTATTTCATTTCTTAATTTAAATTCTACACTTAAAATTGAATTGAGCGGGCATACGGATAATACCGGCGATAAAAAATTCAATACTACGCTTTCGCACAATCGGGCCAAATCAGTTTATGACTATCTTATTGCAAATGGAATTGCCACCGATCGTCTGTTGTATAAAGGTTACGGAGATACGAAACCTGTTGCACCCAACGACACACCTGAAAACAAACAGAAAAACAGAAGAACGGAGTTTAAAGTGATTGGGAAGTAGGAAATGAGGCACAATACCCTCTTTCGTAGTTGTTATAAAATCAATCTGTATTTTTCAGAATACTTTTACTTATCGCTTCGTATAATTTTTTCATTCGTTTCTCGTCGCACAGTAAAGTCAAGTGCATTTTCATAACCAACTTATCGTTACGCACAGCAGGTCCTGTTTGCATTTGCGAGGGGTTGCCATACTTTATCTTATCGGCGGTTTCGTGTATCAGTGGTAATAAAATTTCGAAAGGAATAGCGTTCTTCTTCAAGAGTTTATACGACAAAGCATACATGTGATTAGTAAAGTTGCTGGCAAATACAGCCGCTAAATGCAGCACTTTTCTTTTGTCGGAATGAATAGAATAAACTTGCTTCGACAAGGTTTTCGCTATTGCTTTTAATTTACTTTCGGTTGCTTTTGTATTGCCTTCTACGCAAAGCGGAACAGAGGAAAAGTTAATTGCTTTATTTTTCGATAAAGTTTGTAGAGGATACAAAACACCATAATTCAACGAAGTTTTTCTTAAAACATTTATGGGTAAACTACCTGAAGTGTGTACAATCAATTTGTTTTTCAAACGTATTTTTTTGCACAAATGTTCGAGTGCATCATCTTTTACCGAAATAATATACAAATCGGCAGTAGGCAATAAATGGTTTAAATTAACAATGGGATTAGCACGTAGTTTAAGCGCTAACACACGCGCTGATTGGCTTGTTTGGCTATATACCTGAAGTATTTTGTATCCCGACTTGTTGAACGCCAAACCTAATTGCGTTGCTACATTTCCTGCACCAATTAATACAATTTTTAATGAAGGGTTTTTCATTCAACTCGTTTAATACGTTGGTAAATTGCAAGTGCTGTGCCAATTATCATTACAATACAACCTGTCCATAAGATGTTAATGCAAGGAAAAACAATTGCTTCCATCACAATAAAATCCGGTTTATTGCTTTGCTTTTCTGCCAGCGTAATTTCAATTTTACCTGTTTCAGGGGTTATTTTCCAAAAGTTAAGTTTTACGCCAAGTTCTTTAACTTCTGCTTCAATGGGCTCTACCTGATTATGATTAATTACATAAATCGGTTTAGCAGCGTAACTTTTTTTGTCTATATCATAAAGTTTAAAAATGGCTTCAACCGCCAACGACGAATCGCCGATTCCGTACTTCTGTTTATCTACATTAGTATTAAAGCCTTCAAGTACAATCAAACTATTGGAAGATGAAATTGTGTCGCCTACTTTTAGACTTATACTTCTTGAAGTTTCATATTCGTTTTTTTCTTCCTTTTTTTCTTCAATCGTTTCCAAGTCGGCATAAGTTACATGGGTATAAACATCTTTATGCAAAAAATGTCGGGTATCGGGTTCGGCAACATTTCCCATACGCGGATTTATTTGCACCAATGGTT
>JADLGT010000156.1 GCA_020849195.1 Bacteroidia bacterium | reverse complement strand
TGTACTAATCATTTATCTTTTTTTCCGCGACTGGCTTATTGCATTCCGCCCGCTTATCGACATTCCCGTATCGCTTATTGGCGCCTTCTTCATCATGTACCTAATGGGCTTCTCTATTAATGTGCTTACCCTACTTGCCATTGTGCTTGCAACCGGATTAGTGGTTGATGATGGCATTGTTGTTACAGAAAATATTTACAAAAAAATCGAACGGGGCATGAACCCGTATGAAGCGGCTATAAAAGGTTCGAACGAAATATTTTTTGCAGTCATCTCTACTTCTATAACACTTGCCGCGGTTTTTATGCCCGTTATTTTCTTGCAAGGTTTTGTAGGAAGACTATTCCGAGAGTTTGGTGTGGTGCTGGCAGGAGCAGTACTCATCTCGGCTTTTGTATCGCTCAGTCTCACGCCCATGCTGAATGCTTACATGGTAAGAAAGACAAGTAAAAAAAGTAAATTTTACGAACTCACAGAACCTTTCTTTCAACGATTGAACAGTATGTATGAAAATAGTTTAGCCGGTTTTTTAAAAGTACGTTGGTGGGCATACGTTATTATTGTTGCAACACTTGTAATGATTTTTGTACTCGGTAAACTTATACCATCTGAACTTGCTCCGCTTGAAGATCGCGGGTGGATGCGAATGCTCATATCAGCACCCGAAGGATCGTCTTACGAATACACTGATAAGTTTATGTATAAACTATCCGACTTTGCAAACGATTCTATTCCTGAAAAGAGAGTTTTTTTAACAGTAACCGCTCCGGGCTTTTCGGGATCGGGCGCTGTAAATACAGGCTATGTGCGGCTACGCCTGAGCGACCTCGGCGAACGTAAGCACAGCCAACAGGAAATTGCCAACTACTTTACTAAAGTAACAAAGCAGTTTCCGGAAGCGAAAACTTTTGTCATTCAGCAGCAGACAATTTCGTCGGGCGGATTTGGGGGCTTGCCGGTACAATTTGTTTTGCAAGCTCCTAATTTTGAAAAGCTGAAAGAAAAGCTTCCAAAATTTTTAGAGGAAGTGAATAAAAGTCCTGTTTTCAAAATTGTTGATTGCAACTTAAAATTTAATAAACCCGAACTGAACCTGAAAATAGATCGTGAGCGTGCTAAAGCGCTTGGTGTTTCTGCTATTGACATAGCGCAAACGCTTCAACTCGCACACAGTGCTCAGCGCTTCAGCTATTTTAACCTCAACGGAAAACAATATCAGGTTATCGGACAGTTTACACGCAAAAACAGAGATGATCCATACGACCTTAGTTCCATTTATGTACGAAACACCAGCGGAAACCTTGTGCAAATCGACAATATGGTAAAGCTTGTTGAAGAGAGTAATCCGCCTCAGCTCTATCATTATAATCGCTACCAGTCGGCCACAGTTTCGGCCGACCTTGCTGCCGGAAAAACAATTGGAGACGGCGTTAAAGAAATGCAAAAAATTGCAGACCGTGTACTCGACGAATCGTTCTCTACGGCGCTCACCGGCGCTTCGCGCGATTATGCGGAAAGCTCATCCAATATTCTTTTTGCTTTTGTGCTGGCGCTTGTACTAATTTATCTGATTCTGTCGGCACAGTTCGAAAGTTTTGTTGATCCAATTATAATTATGATTACTGTACCCTTAGCCATTGCGGGTGCATTATTGTCGTTGTGGTATTTTAACCAAACACAAAACATTTTCAGCCAAATTGGAATTATTATGCTTATTGGGTTAGTAACTAAAAACGGAATTCTTAGTGTTGAATTTGCCAATCAATTAAAAGAAAAAGGCATGGATACCAAAGAGGCTATACTTCATGCTGCCGAAGCCCGTTTCAGACCAATATTAATGACCAGCCTCGCTACTGTACTTGGTGCTATGCCTATTGCATTAGCACTTGGTGCCGGTGCTAAAAGCCGAATGGGAATGGGAATAGTTGTTGTTGGCGGATTGTTGTTCTCGCTGGTTTTAACACTGTACGTTATTCCTGCTATGTATTCTTATTTATCGCGAAAGCATAAACCTAAACCGCAGCCTATATCCGAACTACACACTAGTCCGGATGAAAAACTATAGCATACCTATGAAAAAAAATAAAAATATATTTTTTTGTTTTTTATTTATTCCACTGAGTTTTTGTAATGCACAGGAACTACTTACCCTTCAAAATGCAATTGAAATGGCTTTGAAAAATAATTATGGAATAGCCATAGCAAAAACTAATCTCGAAACAGCAACTGCCAATAACACTTACGGTAATGCAGGCTTTTTACCTCAGGTAGTATTGAACGCCTCCAGCAGCTTGAGTAACTCAAATATTAAACAAGATTATTCAACAGGATTAGTTATCGATAAAAAAAATGTTGGGTCAACCAATAAAAATATTAGCTCCACACTTAGCTGGACTTTGTTTGATGGAATGAAAATGTTTGCAACTAAAGAAAAATTAGAACAGTTACAGGAGCAAGGTGAAATAAATGTTAAAATAGAAATAGAGAATGATGTGGCAAAAATAATTAACGCTTACTATATTATTGTCCGGCAAGCACAGCTTATCAAAGCCATGAACGAATCTGTAAAAGTATCGGAAGAGCGCATTAAGATTGCACAAAAAAAATTCGACTTAGGTTCTGCGTCAAAACTCGATTTGCTACAAGCTAAAGTAGATCTCAACACACAGAAGTCGGCCATTCTTAAACTAAAAGCAGATATGAGTAATTATAAAGCCGTGTTAAATCAATTAATTGTTCGCAGTAATGAAAACGATTTTAATGTTACCGACAGCATTCCGCTGAATTATACCGTTTCGTACAATGATTTAAAAACAAGTGTTTTAAAACAAAATGACTCCATCCGGTTTGTGCAAAAAAATATTTTTGTTTCGGAACAAATGGTAAACGAAATAAACGCATTACGTTTGCCACAAATTGGCGCTAATGCCACTTACGTTTTCAACAAAACAAATAACCAAGTAGGATTTGCGCTCGTTAACCAAAATCTTGGACTTAATGGAGGCTTAACACTAACATGGAATTTGTTTAATGGTTTTAAAACAAATACGCTTTACAAAAACGCACAGCGGCAAGTAATGATTTCGAAATATCAATACGATCAAACTCAGAAACAAATAGAAACCTCGTTACTTAAAGCATGGAACGCATACCAATATGCAATGGAAGCCCTGCAGCTCGAAACCGAAAACACATCCGTTGCAAAAGAAAATCTTGCCGTTGCGCTTGAACGGTTTAGGTTAGGCAATGCCAACAATGTTGACATTAACCTTGCACAAAAAAGTTTTGAGGATGCCGTAAGCAGATTGGTGAGTGCTCGTTACGATGCAAAGGTTGTTGAAACTACACTTATGAAACTCAATGGGGAACTTGTAAAGTAGTTTGGATAAACTATTGCCAACTATTTTACTTCTCAACAATTACAAATTCTGTCCGGCGATTTTTTGCACGACCTTCTTCGCTATCATTGTCGGCTATTGGCTGCGTTTTTCCAAAGCCTTTAAAACCTAACAAACGTTCTTTATCTATACCTGCACGCTGCAAGGTTTCAAGCACAGTAAAGGCGCGGTCGGCCGAGAGCGCCTGATTGCTTTTGTCGTCACCAATATTGTCGGTATGGCCTTCTATTTCTATTTTAATTGA
>JADLGT010000155.1 GCA_020849195.1 Bacteroidia bacterium | reverse complement strand
GAAAACGGTTTTGTTAACTTAGGAATTTCAACAAATTCTATAGCCGGTTGTTTTACTATATATGGTGCCAGTTGAATAGAAATAATAAGCAACACAATTACTGCAATTAAAACAATCACACCGTTTCGCTGGCGGTTATTGAATGTGAAATATTGCTTTAAAAAATTAATCACGGAGTTTCTATACTATCTTCCTTATTGGAAGGCTTAGAATTTGACACTAATTTTTTATTGATAAAATAAATTGGCAGGCCTAAAAATACTATCAGTAAACCAACTCCGGCACTGTAGGGTTTATAAATTAATAGATCAATACAGATGAGTGTTGAAATAAAAATATAAACAGCAGGCACAAGCGGATAGCCCCATGCCTTATAAGGGCGCGGAGTATTGGGTTCTTTTTTTCTGAGAATAAAAATACCGGCAATGGTAACAATATAAAAAACGAGTGATGCAAAAGTTGCGTATTCGAGTAGGTCGCCATATTTACCCGATAAACACAAAACACAAGCCCATGCGCATTGAACGATGAGCGCGAAACCGGGAACATTTTTTGTATTGAGTACAGATGCTTTTTTAAAAAATAATTTATCTGTGCTCATTGCATAATACAATCGCGCTCCCGATAAAATAATTCCGTTGTTGCACCCAAAAGTAGAAATCATGATGAGTGCTGCCATAATAAAGGCGGCTGATTTGCCAAAGATTATAAAGGCAGCAGCAGCACCAACTCTGTCGCCGTTCGCAAATTGTATTCCTAAATCGGCAACAGTAGTTCCATTAGGATTGCCATGCAAGGAAAGCAGAGAGAAATAGGAAATGTTGGCAAGTATATAAATTACAGTAACCACCAACGTTCCGGCAAACAGGCTGCGAGGAATATTTTTATGCGGATCTTTTATTTCGGCAGCAATAAATGTAACGTTGTTCCATGCGTCGCTCGAAAACAGAGGGTTGATAATGGTAGCACCAAGCGCACCAATTAATGCTGCTCCGCTTAATTGTTCAATGCTAATACTACCGTTGATATCAGTAGTTAGTTTTGTGGCCTCCCATAAATTACTAAAATTAATAGTAAAGGCATCGGAACCCCAGCCGACAATCAATCCCAAAATAATTATTGCAAACAAGGCAAGCAGTTTTGCCGAAGTAAAAATTATTTGCACACGTTTACCATTTTGTATGCCTCGCGTATTTAAAAATGTAAGGAACAAAATGCTTACTATGGCAACAAGTGTTGCATTTGTAAATTTAAATTGACCAACAGAAAACAATACAAAATTGAGGTGAGGAAAAAAAACGGCGGTGTACTTTGCAAACGCAACAGCAACAGCTGCAATGGTTCCGGTTTGAATAACGGCAAACACCGTCCAACCATAAAGGAAAGAAACAAGCGGGTTATAGGCCCTGCGAATGTAAACATATTGCCCCCCTGCCTGTGGCATCATGCCGGCCAATTCGCCATAACTGAGCGCAGCAAAGGTTGTAATGAAACCGGTAAGTATCCATAATAAAAGAATATAGCCCGCGCTACCAACATCGCGGGCCATTTGAGAAGTAACAATAAAGATACCGGAACCAATCATGGAACCCGCCACAATCATTGTGGAATCAAAAAAGCCAAGCGAGCGTTTAAAAGTTGGAGTCAAAACAAAATAATTTATTACTCCTTGAGTTGCAGAATACTATTTTTGCGGCTATAAAAAAAGTAAATTAAAAGTCCGAAAACCATCCATCCTCCGGCTGTGAGAAGTGTCATCTTATCTAATGAAACTATCATAGCTGTGCAAACAATTATCCCAAGAAGAGGAACAACAGGAACAAGCGGAGTTCTAAAAGGTCGGGGGCGACCGGGATCGGCTTTACGCATAATTATTACACCTACACATACTATTACAAATGCAAATAATGTACCTATTGAAGTAAGGTCGCCGGCTACGCTGCCGGGTATAAACCCTCCGAAAAAGCCAACAAAAGCAAACAAAATGAGATTAGATTTCCATGGTGTTCTGAATTTCGGATGTAAGTCGGAAAATATTTTAGGAAGTAATCCATCTTTTGCCATTGAATAAAATACGCGCGATTGACCAATTAAAATTACCAATATTACTGATGAGAAGCCCAAAATAATTGCAACAGAAACCAGCGTTGACAACCACATATAACTATGCATATAATGTTGAATGGCATACGAAACCGAAGCCTCTTTACCTGCTTTTACAAAATCGGTATAGGGGGCAATGCCTGTAAGTACATGCGAAAAAGTGATGTATATAAATGTGCAAATGGCCAAAGAGGCAAGAATACCAATTGGCATATCGCGCTTAGGGTTTTTCGCTTCTTGTGCAGCTGTGGATACCGCATCAAAACCTATGAACGCAAAAAATACAACTGCGGCGCCACGTAAAACACCCCACCAGCCATGATTAAATATTGAGGAATAATCATAGAGTACGCTCCCGTCGTTATTTAATACCGGAGCTGCGTTGTCCGGAATCAGATAAGGTGTGTGGTTTGTTGGATTAATGTATTGCCAGCCAATACCAATAAAAAGGAGAACAATACCCACTTTTAAAAAAACAATTACTGCATTTACCTTCGCAGATTCTTGTGTTCCTTTAATGAGCAACAACGACAAGCAAAGTATAATAAAAATTGCAGGAAGATTTACTAAGCCGCGTTCGCCGGTAACAAGTGAGTGTTCAAAAGGGGAGTGAGTTAACGAAAATGGCAGAGAACCACCAAGAAGATTATTCAGGTATTCGCTCCAAGCAATTGAAACCGTAGCTGCACCAAGCGCGTATTCCAACACCAATGCCCAACCAATTACCCAAGCCACTAATTCTCCCATTGTTGCATAAGCATACGTGTATGCACTTCCGGCAATGGGTATCATGGATGCAAATTCGGCGTAGCACAGTCCGGCAAACAGGCAGCCTATGGCCGCAATAATAAACGAAATGGTAACCGCATTGCCTGCGTGCTCACCGGCGGCGGCAGCGGTTCTTACAAACAGACCGGCGCCAATTATTGCGCCAATGCCTAAGCCAATAAGGCTCCATGCAGTGAGCGTTCGTTTTAATCCCGATTCGGAACCCGATGCTTCGGCTAATAAATAGTCGAGCGATTTTTTTCTGAAAATAGACATGTGTATTAATTTTTATCCCGACTAAGATAAACAAGTTTTATTAGCACCGGCGATGAGCGAAACAAGTTTTCCTATTTTTTTAATTGTTTATCGAGTATCGCTAAACCTTCGGTAAATGAAAAAGGTGTGTAGCCTAAATCACGAATAGCTTTATCGAGAATAAAACCTGTACGTGGCGGGCGTTTGGCAGCTTGATTGAGTGTGTGTGATTTAATAGGAGTTACGCCGGATTTATCGAGCTTCCAAAAATCGGCTATGCAATATACAAGTTCCAAAATGCTCATTATATCTTTTCCGGAAATATTGTAAATACCTGTAGCACCTTTTAAAGCTGCGAGAATACAACCTTGTGCAAGATCTTCGGACAGTGTGGGTGCCCGAAATTGATCATCAACTACATTTATCTTTTGCCCTTTTGTTAAAGCTTCTTTTGCCCACAAAACTATATTCGAACGGCTCATATTGTCGGCAATGCCGTAAACAATAATTGTTCGAAGTATGGTCCATTTAATTTTACTGTTTTGTATTATCTTCTCCGATTCGTATTTCGACAATGCATAATAACTTAATGGATTGGGTGTATCATCTTCTTTATAGGGACCGGCTTCGCCGTCGAAAATAAAATCGGTAGAGAGGTGAATAAAAAGAGGTTCGAAGTTCGGAGCTTGGCTTTGTCCCTTGCTTTTAAGCGCATCAACCAAATTTTGTACAGCGATTACATTGGTGCGCCAACATTCCTCCTTTTGAGTTTCGCAGGCATCAACGTTGGTCATGGCAGCGGTATTGATTACTACATCAGGGGTATGTTTTTGCAAAACTGTTTCAACCTGTTGTTTATCACAAATGTCAAGCTGTTCGTATTCATAGCCCAATTTTTCTACCATACGATTTTCCCCTTTTGAAGCGGCAATTATTTTAATACCACTCACTTTTGGCCAAACACATTTGCCAATGGGCTGTTTGCCCGCATTAAGATGTAGTAATGCGTGAACAATTTTTTGCCCGAGGAGGCCGTTACTTCCGGTAATTAAAATTTTCTTACTCATGGTATAAATTCTCTCAAAAATAATAAATGATTAAGAGGTATAAACATAGAAAAGTAAATAGTATTTTTGACAAGTGCGATAGTTGAAGAAATTTCAAAAAATATCTTTTAAGTTCTTCTTCTCAACAAACTATTCAAAATAGAGAAAATATACATTATGGCAAAAAAAAATAATTCCATCATAACTAAAAACTCACTGGAGTTTTTAAAAAACTACCTCAATAACCCTTCGCCAACAGGCTTTGAAAGCGAAGGTCAAAAATTATGGCTCAATTATATTAAGCCATACACTGACGATTATTTTGTTGACACCTATGGAACAGCTGTGGGCATTATCAATCCAAAGGCCGACTACAAAGTAGTGATCGAAGCGCATGCCGATGAAATATCGTGGTTTGTAAATTACATTACTCCCGAAGGATTTATTTATGTTAAGCGAAACGGTGGTTCGGACCACCAAATAGCTCCATCGAAGCGTGTAAACATACACACTGCAAAAGGAGTTGTGAAAGCTGTTTTTGGCTGGCCCGCAATACACGTGCGCGACGTACAAAAAGAAGAAGCGCCAACTCTCAAAAATATTTTTTTAGATTGCGGATGTAAGTCCGATAAAGAAGTTAAAGCGCTTGGCGTTCATGTAGGTTGTGTAATTACTTATGAGGACGAGTTCATCACTTTAAACGACCGATACTTTGTTGGTCGTGCATTGGATAACCGTATTGGCGGATTTATGATTGCTGAAGTAGCCAGATTGCTAAAGGAAAATAAAACAAAACTTCCTTTTGGTTTATACATTACTAATTCGGTACAGGAAGAGGTGGGACTACGCGGTGCGGAAATGATTACACAAAAAATAAAGCCCAATATAGCCATTGTTACCGATGTGTGCCACGATACACACACACCCATGATGAACAAAATACCTAACGGCGACACCACTTGTGGTGCAGGTCCCGTGCTAACATACGCTCCTGCCGTTCAGAACAACTTACTTAAATTAATTATTGCTACCGCCGAAAAGAAAAAAATTCCTTTCCAGCGGTTAGCGGCTTCGCGAATTACCGGCACTGATACCGACGCATTTGCTTACTCGTTGGGCGGTGTGGCCTCAGCTCTTATTTCGCTTCCATTGCGCTATATGCATACCACCGTTGAAATGGTTCAGAAAAATGATGTTGAAAATGTTATCCGTTTGATTTACGAATCGCTGATGAATATTAAGAACAATCACGATTTTAATTATTTAAAATGAAATCATTTTCGTATGCCTTGGGGCTTAGTGTGTGGCTGAATCAAACTCTAACAATTAATTGCACTTGCAAGTATCTGTTTTGTTGTTTACTTCAATAGCCGAAATTATTTTTGTAATAGTATCGCAGTCGTCTGCAAGAACACAAATTAATTTTCCGTTATTCGAACTTCCTTCAACAGTGTAGCGTGCAAAAGGTTTTGCATGAACGTTGCTTCGACTGTAATCAACATTGCCGTTTTTTAATACTTCTTTTATTTCATTTTCAGTAATACCTCTGCATTGGAGTTTACAAGACGAGTCGTTCAAAAATTCGATAGGCTGAGTATATAATTCTTCTTGTTTAAGTGTTGAGGGCATTCGGCAGGCTCTACCTTTTGTAATGACACTAACCACAAGGCATCCCAATAAAAAGCCGAATCCGTAAAAACGCATCCGTCTCCAAAATCCGGCATCAAATTTTAAAAAGGACATATAGAAATGTGTTGCTCAGCCTTATTGTATAGCGGCCATCAGCAGTTCAATATCTTTATATTTCAGTTTAAGCAGTTCGCCGAGGTATTTATTCGTGAGGCTTCCATGAAATATGTACACCCCGTTTCGCACGCCGGCATGGCGTTTCAGCATTTTATCAATTCCGCCTTCTTCACCAATATCGAGTAATATAGGTGCAAAAATGGTACTTAATGCGTACGATGCAGTGCGCGAAACGCGAGAGGCTATATTGGGTACGCAATAATGTATAACGCCATGTTTCCTAAAAACAGGATTGGTATGATTAGTTGGTTTTGATGTTTCAAAACATCCGCCCTGGTCAATGCTTACATCAACAATCACCGATCCTACTTTCATGTCGGCTACCATACCTTCTGTAACTACAAGCGGAGTACGACCTTCACGGGCACGCATGGCGCCAATTACCACATCGGCTGTTTTCAGATGTTTGGCTAACACACGGGGTTGAATGATTGATGTAGAAATACGTGTTCCTAAAACAGTTTGTAGGCGTCGTAATTTGTAAACCGAATTGTCAAACACCTTTACCGAGGCTCCTAAGCCCAATGCGGCACGGGTAGCAAATTCGCCAACGGTACCTGCTCCCAAAATAATTACTTCGGTAGGCGAAATACCCGATATGCCGCCGAGTACAGCTCCTTGCCCGTTGTTTACATTGCTCAGGTATTCGGCGGCAATAAGTATGGAAGCCCCGCCGGCAATTTCGCTCATGGAGCGCACTACCGAAAAAATTCCCTCTTCATCTTGCATCAGGTCGAAAGCAATGGCAGTAACTTTTTTATTTATTAAATGTTTAATAAAACTTTCGGGCTGTACTGTAAATTGTATCGCCGATATGAGCACCTGTTTCGGGCGCATGAATTCAATTTCTTCGGGCGATGGAGGTGCAACTTTTAAAATAATATCGGAGTTTGTATAAACTTCTTCGGAGGTGTAAGCAATCTGTGCGCCGGCTTCGCTGTAATCATTGTCCTGAAAGTTAGACATTTTACCGGCATTAGTTTCGATAAGTACGCGATGACCGTTATTTACCAACAAGCTTACAGCATCGGGGACAAGCGCAACACGGTTCTCCTGAAAAGAAATTTCGCGCGGAATTCCAATACTCAACTTACCTTTCTTTTTTGATACTTCAAGCATTTCTTCCTGAGGCATTAGAGCGCTTTGCGACAACGATTTCAGGAGATCTTTAGAGGAGGTGGGCTTCATATAATGAGCGTATGTGTTTTAAAAACGCAGCCCTAAATTTAATCATTCCTAACGATATATTAGGAATGATTAAGCTTTATTTGACCGATATTTTTCAAATCCAATTGAAAATATTGGTTAAAAAGAAAAACAAGAAAAAACATTGAAGATTTTGCCAAGAAAATTATTCCGGCGCTCCGGCTTCAACCCACTTTTTCAATTTGTCGAAATCGTCGGCTGAGAGAGGCTCTTTGGGTGGCATAGATTTTTTTTGAAAAACCTCTTCTTGAAATTCGCCTTTATCAATTTTTGCTTTTACACCTGCATACTTTGTAAAGTCTCCTTTCTTTTTTTCAGGGTTATTGTGACAACCGTTACAATTTTGGTCAAGTATTTTTTTTACGGAAGCCGTATAGGTAAGCGCAGGCGGAGTTGCAGTAGTTGTTGTTGGAGATTTTGTTGTTTTACAAGAAATAATTATTGCTACGCAAATAATTACAGCGGTTGTGATTCTTACAAAGTTTTTCATAACAATTAAATTTTTCGATGGACAAAGATAAGTATTGAAAAAATATTTGCAAACCTAATTCATCGTATTTGTACAGGCGTAATGCAACTCTGCAAATACCATACATCCGTATATAATATTTTACGATATTTGGTTGCAAATTCGTAAAATCAAAAAAACATGTCAGAAGGAAGACAAATTATATTTTCACTTGTTAACGTAAGCAAAACGCTAAACACAGGAAAAACCATTTTGAAAGACATATATCTGTCGTTTTACTATGGTGCTAAAATTGGTATTCTCGGCTTGAACGGCTCAGGGAAATCAACCCTTATGAAAATTATTGCAGGGGTCGAGAAAAATTTTCAGGGCGAATTGCATGCTTCTCCCGGTTATTCTATAGGTTATCTGGAACAGGAGCCCGCACTCGATGATACAAAAACTGTTATTGAAATTGTGCGCGAGGGTGCTGCCGAATTCGTAAACATATTAAAAGAATACGAAGAGGTAAATAATAAATTTTCGGAGCCGATGAGTGACGAGCAAATGACGAAGTTAATCGAAAAACAATCGCGCCTGAATGATTTGATTGAGCAGCACGACCTATGGAACCTCGACAATCGTTTAGAACAAGCCATGGAAGCGTTGCGCTGTCCGGAAAGTAACACGCCTGTAAAAAATTTGTCGGGCGGCGAGCGCAGACGTGTAGCCCTTTGCCGTCTGCTTATTCAGGAACCATCTATTTTACTGCTCGACGAACCAACCAATCACCTCGATGCCGAGTCGGTTGATTGGCTTGAACAACATTTAAAAAATTATAAAGGAACGGTGCTTGCAGTTACACACGACAGGTATTTTCTTGACAATGTTGCAGGTTGGATACTTGAGTTAGACAGGGGAGAAGGTATTCCATGGAAAGGAAATTATTCGGAATGGCTTGATCAAAAGCAAAAACGGCTGGCGCAGGAGGAAAAAACCGAAAGTAAACGACAAAAGACATTATTGCGCGAGTTAGACTGGGTTCGACAAGGCGCACGTGGACGACAGGCTAAGCAAAAAGCCCGCCTGCAGAATTATGAAAAGATGCTTGGAGAGGATGTAAAAACAAAAGAAGAAAAATTGGAAATATTTATTCCTAATGGTCCGCGACTGGGTAACGAAGTAATTGAAACTAAAGGTGTATCGAAGGCATTCGGCGATAAATTATTGTACGATAACTTAACATTTAAACTGCCTCCGGCGGGAATTGTTGGAATCATTGGTCCTAATGGCGCCGGAAAAACAACCATCTTCAGAATGATTATGGGGCAGGAGAAACCCGACAAAGGTGAGTTTGCTGTTGGTCCTACGGTTAAAATTGGTTATGTTGATCAGAGTCACAGCGAAATAGATTCGAACAAAACAGTTTACGATGTTCTTTCGGGAGGAAACGAAGTGGTGCAGATAGGAGGAAAACCATTGAACTCACGTGCATATATTTCGCGATTTAATTTTAACGGTCCCGATCAAGGAAAAAAGTGTGGTGTGCTTTCGGGTGGAGAGCGTAACCGCTTGCACCTTGCATTAGCATTGAAAAGCGAAGGTAACGTGTTGCTCCTCGATGAGCCTACCAACGATTTAGATGTAAATACCCTGCGCGCATTGGAAGAAGCACTGGAAAATTTTGCAGGCTGCGCCGTAATAATTTCGCACGACCGTTGGTTCTTGGATCGCGTTTGTACACATATTCTTGCTTTCGAAGGCGACTCAACTGTTTACTACTTCGAAGGTGGATATTCCGATTACGAAGAAAACAAGAAGAAACGCTTGGGTGATAATGCCCCTAAGAGACTTAGATATAG
>JADLGT010000154.1 GCA_020849195.1 Bacteroidia bacterium | reverse complement strand
GTCCGTTTTAGCGGCATATAATTTATTTTGCAAAACTGTTAAAGAGTCTTCAACCGATTTAAACTGCTGAGCTGAGGTTTTGTGAGCAACAATGAAAAGGAATATAGAAAAAAACAGGAGTCTCATAGCCGGAAAACAAAAATTCATGTACTATATTACAAACAAAATGCCATTCGCGCAGAGCAAATGGCATTTTGTTTAATAAAAAGAACTATTTATAAGTGTAGCGATTCTTTTTTAGCCAACAACTCTTCTTTAGTTTCAACGTTATCTTCGTCGCTCACACAACAATCAACGGGGCACACTGCGGCACACTGCGGCTCATCGTGAAAGCCTGTACATTCTGTACATTTATCGGAAACAATATAATACAAATCCATTGACTTCGGCTGCTGCGCCGCATCGGCATCAACTGTGATCTTACTGTTTTTACCTGTAAAATCTCCTTTTAATGAGGTGCCATCCGCAAAGCGCCACTCAGCACCACCTTCATATATAGCATTATTCGGACACTCGGGTTCGCATGCGCCACAATTAATACATTCGTTTGTAATTTTAATAGCCATTGATTTTAATTTTGGATTACAAAGATACTAATTTTATATCGTTGAAATTATAACGAAAATGAAGATTGGAAAAAAAATAAAAGCTTTTGAAAAACTTGGGATAGCTTTTAAGTTAGCAACAGAAGAGGATACCTCAAATCAATTCTCAAAACGATTGATTGAAAATGCCCGTACAGTTCATATTTATAACGGATGGTTTACCGAAGAAAACATAAGATGCTCTTACCGCTCATTCGCTCGTATGCTTGAAAGTGAAAATCTTAAAAAATGGCTAAAGCGTTATGACATGAAGGAAATAGCACCACAAAATATTGGTATTATTATGGCCGGCAATATTCCGTTGGTAGGTTTCCACGACATGTTGTGCGCACTGATAAGCGGGCACAAAGTTACTATAAAAGCATCGGGCAACGATGCTGTATTGCCAAAATTAATTTCGGAAATATTAATTGACATTGAGCCCGAATTCAGAAGTGTAATAAAATTTACAGAAAATCGGCTTGTATCTATCGATGCAATTATTGCCACAGGCAGCAACAATTCTGCGCGTTACTTTGAATATTATTTTAATAGGCTCCCTCACATCATCCGAAAAAACAGAAACTCAATTGCTATTTTAGACGGAACGGAAACAGCAGATGAATTGAAATGTTTAGGAAAAGATATTTTTCAATATTTTGGATTGGGATGCAGAAACGTATCAAAAATTTTTGTGCCGAAGAATTATAATTTCGATGGTTTGTTTCAGGCAATTTACCACTATAGAAATGTATTGCACAACAATAAATACTGCAACAACTATGATTACAATAAAACCGTTTACCTGATGAGCGGAATAAAGTTAATTGAGAACGGTTTTTTATTGCTGAAGGAAGATATTGGATTGGCCTCTCCTGTTGCAGTACTGTTTTATGAATATTACAAAAATGAAACCGAACTGATGGAGAGAATCAATATGGACGCACCACATATACAATGTATAGTTTCGAAAATAAAAAAAATTAATAATACGCTTACCTTTGGGCAAACGCAAAGCCCGGAGTTATGGGATTATGCAGATGGAGTTGACACAATGGAATTTCTAATAAATTTATAAGACTAGACCGAGACAAAATTTTAACCTTCAAAATAAAAATGAACCTGACGACCAAGCCTACTTTTTTTTCCAGTCAATGGGATTTTAGAAAATGGTTAGAAAAAAATCATGCGAAAACACATGAATTATTTGTTGGGTTTTACAAAGTAAATAGCGGGAAGCTAAGCATGACGTGGAGCCAGTCTGTTGACCAAGCAATTTGTTTCGGCTGGATAGATGGTATTCGTAAGTCCATTGACGATGAAAGTTATTTTATCCGGTTTACGCCAAGAAAAACATCAAGCATTTGGAGTGCAATAAACATAAAAAAAGTGGACGACCTGTCAAAACAAGGATTAATGCATCAAGCAGGACTTGTAAGTTTTAGTCATAGAAAACCACATAAATCAAAAATATATACATACGAAAAAGAACCGGTAAAATTTTCAAATGTGTTTGAAAAAAAATTTAGGACTAATAAAAAAGCATGGGCATTTTTTCAAACTCTTCCTCCCTCCTACCACAACTCTGCAATTGACTGGGTAATGAATGCAAAAAAAGAGGTAACAAGCATAAAGCGCCTTGACGAGCTTATAAATGATAGTGAAGCAGGCAGGAAAATAAAGCGGCTACGCTACTGATTGTTTGAAAATATCCGTTCGCGCGGATATGGTTGTGTTGAGATGTGTATTAGATGTATTCGCTGCAATGTGGGTTAAAATAAGTAGAGTAGAGTTTATCCGTCGCTGTAGCTAAACCTTCTTATTGTTTTTTACGGCGCATTAACTTTCACCCTTGTTTTACACCCGTTTTTATCAGTAACAATTACGTTATATATTCCCGGACATAGCGCATTCTTGTAGCGTTTATCGTAGCCATCTGGCCACGTATAAGCATAGGGGCTTGTTCCACCGGTGGCATTAACCATTATCCATTCTTTGCAGCCGCAGTTGCTACAGTTGGCTGTACCTTTGGTAAACTGCCCCAGCAGTGCAGGCGGCGTACTAATTGTTGTTGTTGAAACCGCTGTGCAGCCTTTGCTGTCAATAACTGTTACCGTATAATTTCCGGCGGCGAGATTTGAACCGGTTGAAGTAGTAATGCCATTACTCCAAACATAATTAAAGGTTGGAGTCCCTCCTCCGGGTATAGCGCTTATGCCCCCATTAGATTTTCCGCTACACGTAATATTGGTTGATGTTGCGATTACAGTTACTGCGGGGTTGACCGTTACTACTGCCGTTGAGGTGGAAGTGGCACCGCCACCATCGGTTACTTTAACTGTGTAGGTTGTTGTAGTGGTTGGGCAGGGATTTATATTTTGTGTTGTTGCGCCTGTACTCCACGAATAAGTGTATGCCCCACTGCCTCCGGTGGCACTTGATGTTACAGTGGCGCAAGCGCCGGGGCAAACAGAGCTACCGTTGGCGGTAATAATTGGCCCAATACAATTAACAACAACGATATTCTCCGTTAACGTGAATGAACATCCTGAGTTAGTAGTAACTCTATGCTGAATATGGTATGTGCCGGCTGTTAAAAAAGTATAGGATAAATCGGTTGTAATGCTACTAAACAATGTAGCATAAGAGGAATTAAATATCTTCCAGCTATAAATTATTCCGGGACCGGGTGGGGTACCCGTATTTGTAAAAGTAGTATTGGTTCCTACACAAATAGGAGAAGGATAGGTAAAAGTTGCTACTGCACGATCTGGCCCGGCAATTGTAAATGCTTGAGTAACTGTACATCCATTTTTATCGGTAACCGTAAGAGAGTAAGTGCCAAAAGTAGGGCATGAAATAGTTGTGGTTGTTTCTCCGGTATTCCATTTATAGGTATAAGGGGATGAAGCCCCCGCAACTGGGCTTACAGAGGCGACGCCGTTTGTAATACAAGTAATATTGAGAGTAATAGGGTTCAAAGATGGTATAGCAACATTTGTTACTGAAGCAGTGCTATAGGCATAATTACCAAGCGCATCGGTTACTTTTACTGTATAAGTGGTACTTGCCGTTGGGCAAACATTAATGGTTGAAGTACTTCCGCCTGTACTCCAACTATATGTATATGGTGGAGTACCATTTGACCCAGAAGCAGTTAAATTTGTACAGGTATTCGGATGGCAAATAGAAGCAGGGCTTGTAGTTGCATTAATCGTACATGGGTTAACAGCTATTATTTTCATTACAGAATCTTTTCCGCAGAAAGTAGATACAGCTAATTTAACATTGTAAGTACCGGTACCCGAAAATTTTACCGTTGGCGAAACCGAATCGGAAACAGCGGGGCTGCCGCCGGTGAACACCCAGTGATATTTATACCCTGTGGTGTCGCAGGAGTTAGTTACCGATGGTGTAAATTTTACGGGGGTGTTTGTGCAAATGCTTTGTGTAGCAGCAGTGTAATCGGGCGCCAATGTTTTTCCTCCACAAATATTTGTACACAAAGAGGCTAAAACAGCATCGGACGAAGAGGGATTTCCATGAGCAACTTGCCAAGCTCCCTGAGTTACCGGATAGCTTCCAGCTATACAGGTACTCGGATTCTGCCAGTAGTTGCTCGCACATATATACAGCACATTTCCCGAAATAGCGATTGCTCCGCCAGAGTCCAAATCCTCATAACCTGCACCACCAAAATAAGTAGTGCATATTTTTTTACCCGCGGAATTAAATTTTACTATTATTTGGTCTTCGCATCCTCCTGCGAAATTGGGTTGGTAGGAACAAGGATCAACAAGTGTTGGTCCGGGCGCATCTTCCACTTCCGTGTACAAATACACATTATTGCTCGCATCTAAGGCAATCATTTTGCCCATATAAAAAGACTCTTGTAATGCTGATCCAAAATAGGTGCCCCATTGGCGTGTTCCGGAGGTCTTAAATTGTACAAGAAAGCAATCTCCTCCTCCTCCTCCATAAACATTTTGATATCCCGCTGCAGAGGCTATCGCATTACTACTCTTGGTAATTCCAGCTAAGTAAACATTGCCTAGATTATCGCAGGCGACGCCGTAACCAACGTCATCTTGTTGACCGCCATAATAAGTGCCCCAGTTACGCGCTCCGGTAGTTGTGTTAAATTTTACGAGGAAGGCATCTTTGTTCCCTCCTCCGATAGCGGGTTGGTGAGTGTTGGGACCTAGAGGGGAGGCTATTGCATTGGAACTTATAGTCTCTCCTACCAGGTAAACACCGCCTGCGTTATCACAGGCTACATCGTATCCATTATCATTAGATGATCCTCCGTAGTAGGTGCCCCAGTTGCGCACTCCGGCTGAATTGAATTTTACGAGGAAGGCATCAAATATTCCTCCTAATGTTTGTTGCTGAACTCCTGTGGTGGCTATTGCATTAGTACTTGATGTGGAGCCTGAGAGATAAACATTCCCCAAGTTATCGCAAATTGCGTTAGAGCCATATTCATAATTAGTTCCTCCGTAATAGGTGCCCCAGTTACGGGTGCCTGTAGCAGATTTAAATTGCACAAGGAAAGCGTCCGAATATCCTCCTAAAACAGTTTGGTGAGTATTAGGACCGGGGGGAGTGGCAATTGTGCTGCTGCTCATTGTAGTCCCTGCCAGGTAAACATTACCGGTATTATCGCAGGCTGTGCTGTAGCCATAATCCACAGCCGTTCCCCCGTAATAGGTTCCCCAGTTTCGTGCGCCGGTAGGGGCATTGAATTGTACAAGGAAGGCATCATAAGAGCATCCTCCATAAACAACTTGAAATCCTGTGGCTGATGCTATTGCATTAATACTTTCAGTATATCCT
>JADLGT010000153.1 GCA_020849195.1 Bacteroidia bacterium | reverse complement strand
TTTTACTTATGGATTTATTTTACTCCAACATCCAAAATTGTTCTAAAAATGTTTGCTTGTAATTCCCGGAAATTTATTGGGTAAAAAACAATAAAAAAGTTAAATGAAAATTTAATCACAAGCCGACAAATAACCTTGAGTCAGGTTAATCTTAAACTATTACACGTAACATAAGGTATAAGCATCTCTTCCATCGAAATGCCTCCATGCTGAAATGTATTACGGTAGTAATTTGCGTAGTGATTAAAATTGTTGGGGTAAGCAAAAAATAAATCCTCTTTGGCAAATACAAACACGCTGCTTACATGTTGCTTCGGTAAGTGAATATCGGCAGGGTTTCTAACTTCAAACACATCCTTCTTTACATAATCCATACTTTTTCCTGTTTTGTAACGCAAGTTGGTATTCACGTTGCGGTCGCCTACTACTTTGCTGGCTTCGGTAACTTTTATGGTACCATGATCGGTAGTAATTACAATCCGTATCTTTTTATCGGCCAACTGTTGTAATATGTCGTGTAATGGCGAATGTTTGAACCATGATACGGTAATCGATCGATAAGCGCTTTCGTCGTTGGCTAACTCGCGTATCACTTCCATTTCGGTACGGGCGTGTGAAAGCATATCAACAAAATTGTACACAATAATATTAAGTTTATTTTTCAGCAAATTGCTTATGTTCTCTGCCAGCTTTTTGCCCGCAGCCAAATTAGTTATCTTGTTATACGAAAACTTAATATCTTTTCCCCAACGCTTTAATTGTGCAGCCATGAACTCTTCTTCGTGCATATTTTTCCCCCCTTCGTCTTCATCGTTCAGCCATAATTTCGGAAATAATTTTTCAATTTCGGAAGGCATCAACCCGGCAAACAAAGCATTACGTGCATATTGGGTTGCACTGGGCAATATACTCGAAAAAATTTCTTCGCTTTCTACACGATAGTATTCACTTACAATAGGCTGAATCATTTTCCATTGATCGTAGCGTAAGTTGTCGAGCACGAGCAAAAAAACAGGAGCTTCGTTGCTCAACAAAGGCAGCAGCCGGTTTTTTAATATAGTATGAGAGAGGAGTGGGGGAGCTTTGTCTTTTCCGTTTATCCAATTTGTATAATTGGTTTCAACATATTTACAAAACAGTTTGTTGGCCTCTGATTTTTGCATTTTTAAAATTTCATTCATGCCGAGGTCGTTGCTCTTTTCGAGCTCAAGTTCCCAAAACACTAGCTTTTTATATACCTCACACCATTCTGTAAAACTCAAACGATCGCTAAGACTCATGCCTATATTCCGAAATTCCTGTTGGTAGCCCGATGTTGTTTTTTCGCTTACCAATCGTTTGTTATCAAGAGTTTTTTTTAGCGACAGCAATATTTGATTTGGGTTAACAGGTTTAATAAGGTAGTCGGATATTTTAGAACCGATGGCATCTTCCATAATGCGTTCTTCTTCGCTTTTGGTAATCATCACTACGGGCAAGCCGGGGTAAATATTTTTAATTTTAGAAAGTGTTTCGAGACCGCTCAGCCCCGGCATATTTTCATCAAGAAAAACGATGTCGAAATTATTTTTTTTAACCATTTCCAAGGCTACATCTCCGCTATTGGCAGTTTGAACGCCGTAACCTTTGTCGGTTAAAAACAAAACATGTGGCTTCAGAAGATCTATTTCATCATCGGCCCATAGTATATTTATTTTGTGCTCCATTTTTTACGAGTTCAAATTTTTTAATGTGTACTGTTTAAATAAAAGGGTAACATTTGTTTCTGTAATTAAATTTCAAAATCTCATTAAAGGTAGTGAATAATTAAAAGTGTATAAGTATTTTTGTTTCGAGTAACAATTAAATTTTTTAAACGAACGGATGAACAAAAAATTAAACAAAAGAAAAATAATTAACGATCCTGTGTATGGTTTTATTTCAATTCCCGACGAAATAATTTTCGACCTTATTGAACACAAGTATTTCCAACGTTTACGCCGTATAAAACAACTCGGGCTTACTAACCTTGTTTATCCGGGCGCTTTACACACACGCTTTCACCATGCAATTGGGGCTATGCACTTGATGGGACAAGCGATAGAAGTTTTGCGTTTTAAAGGAATAGAAATTACCAGCGCCGAAGAACAAGCAGCTACTGTTGCCATACTGTTGCACGATATAGGACATGGTCCTTTTTCGCACGCACTCGAAAGCAGCATTGTTCATGGCGTTAATCACGAAACTATTT
This sequence comes from Bacteroidia bacterium, assembly GCA_020849195.1. Taxonomy (GTDB): domain Bacteria; phylum Bacteroidota; class Bacteroidia; order JABDFU01; family JABDFU01; genus JABDFU01. The sequence continues at coordinate 3,935 of JADLGT010000153.1, read as the reverse complement.
CGGAGTTGTTTATGGACAGATTGAATAATGAATCCGGAGGAAAACTTTCGCTCGCCATCAGCATATTTAGGAATAAATACAAGAAAAAATTTTTACATCAACTCGTCTCCAGTCAGTTGGACGTTGATCGGCTCGATTACCTGAAGCGCGACAGCTTTTACACCGGCGTATCTGAAGGTGTAGTGAGCAGCGACCGCATTATTAAAATGATGACTGTGGTAAATAATCAGTTAGTTATTGAAGCCAAAGGAATTTATTCGATAGAAAAATTTATTGTGGCTCGCCGCCTTATGTATTGGCAGGTGTATTTGCACAAAACGGTTATTGGCGCCGAAGCACTTTTAGTAAATATATTAAAACGAGCCAAAGAACTTGCGGGTAAAAACGAAGACTTATTTTGTACGCCGGCACTGCATGAGTTTTTGTACCACAAATATGCGAAACATGATTTTGTAGTAAACAAAAAATTGCTTGACATATTTGCCGAACTTGACGATTATGATGTGATGGCATCGCTTAAAGTATGGGCTAAACACAACGATAGAGTGCTTGCCGAAATGTGTAAAGCCATGATGAACCGAAGGTTGTTTCATGTTGAGTTGCAAAACGAACCTTTTAGTAAAAACACTATCGACAAGTTACAACATAAAGCAAAAAAGAAATACGGCATCAATATTGACGAAACTGCTTATTTTGTGTGTACGGGTGCAGTAGCCAACGATGCTTACCGTACCGATAAAATTCGTATTAATATATTATTTAAAAATGGTTCTGTTGTTGATATTGCGAAAGCTTCTGACCAACTGAATATTAATGTTCTATCGAACACAGTTAAAAAATATTACTTGTGTTATCCGAAAGATTTAATTTAACAAACGAATAATTTTATTTTTTCCTTTGACAACAGGGTCGTGTTGATATAAATTTTAATTAAAGCCGAAATTATTAATATAGGAGATGAGTTATTGATTGGTCAGGTGGTTAATACTAATTCGGCGTGGATGGGGAAACAGCTAAGTCTGTCCGGAATAGAAGTAACGCAAATAACATCTGTTGCCGATAAAAGTTCTGCAATCATTGCGGCTTTAAACGATGCTTTAAAAAGAGCGAACATCGTTTTAATAACAGGAGGGCTGGGTCCCACAAAAGACGACATTACCAAAACCACACTTTGTACTTATTTTAACACCTCGTTAATTTTTAATGAGAACGTTTTCAAAGATGTGGAGCTAATGTTTAAAAGCAGAGGAAAAGAAGTAACGCCAATTAACAGAAAACAGGCCGAAGTACCCGCTAATTGTACTGTTATAAGAAATGCGAAAGGAACTGCGCCCGGCATGTGGTTTGACGTAAACGGGAAAATAATTGTGTCGATGCCCGGTGTACCTTATGAAATGAAAAGCATGATGGACGATTTTGTGTTGCCGAAGATCAAGCACTCGTTTAATCTTCCGGTTATTTATTACAAAACTATTTTAACACAAGGAATTGGCGAGTCTTTTATAAGCGATCTCATTTCCGAATGGGAAGATGCCTTAGCTTGGCAAAACATGAAGTTGGCTTATTTGCCATCCTATGATAAAGTTCGTTTACGTATAACAGCCTATGGTGTTGATAAGTTGTTGCTCGAGGAAAAAGTTGAAAAACAAATCGAACTACTTAAACCTCTCATTGGTCAATACATTTATGGCTACGAAACTTTTGGTGAGTTCATGCCATTGCTTGAAGAGGTAGTTGGAGATTTGCTAAGAAAAAAGAAAGCTACTGTTTCCACTGCCGAAAGTTGTACAGGCGGCTACATTGCACATTTGATTACAAGCGTATCGGGTAGCTCGGATTATTATAAAGGATCAATTGTTGCGTATGCCAATAGTATAAAAATAAACGAACTTGGTGTTAAGCCTGCTGTTATTGAAAAACTTGGAGCTGTAAGCCGTGAAGTGGTAGAGCAGATGGCTAAAGGGGCGCGTGAAAAATTTAAAACCGACTATGCTATTTCTGTTTCCGGAATTGCCGGTCCTTCCGGCGGAACTGCCGAAAAACCTGTTGGAACAGTATGGATAGCTGTAGCTTCGGCTACTGAAATTCAAACTCGAAAATTTTTATTAGGCACAAATCGCGCCCGTACTATTAAAAAGGCTGCGAATGAAGCCTTAACTATGCTTAGAAAGTTATTGGCATAATTGTAAAAAAACACTGATTGTTGTTAGGATATTTTGTTTTTTTGAAATAAATTTACTACTCCGCATCAAAACATATTTGTCATGAAAAAAATTGTCCTTATTGCAGCCCTTACACTACTTGTAGCTGCTGCATTTAACTCGTGTAAAAAAAAATCGGATGACACTCCGCCTTCATCTAACAATAATACCGGGGCTACAACAAATTCCCCTGAAACTCAATCGGCATACGATAATACAATTTGCGAATCGGAGTTCACAGCTATTGTACCTGCTACAACTTCTAAAGCAATAACTACAAAAGGCATAAGCGGACGTAAAGTTGCATTAACTTCCGGTCCTTATATTTGGTTTACCGATACAGCTAATTTTATAGATGCAATAACAGGCCAGGGGAAATGGCCGCGCCGAATGATTATTGATTACGACAGAGACGCTACCGGCAATCTGTTACTTTTTCCGTTTATTGATGTGGATGGGCGGATTCGAAAAGGCAGAATCTCTATGCTCATCGATACATTTTGGGTAAAAGCAAAATCACCAAAAATTAAAATTGACAGTTTGGTTAATTATAGTGTTGATGGCATTACTTATAAAGCCGACTCAATTGTAATTTCCAAAAACGATACTTCTCAAACTACTTCGGTTTACAATGGAAAATGTTCTACTTCCACTTGGAATTTGTCATGGTCGGGTACTCGAACCTTTGCATACGTTTCATCAACCGGAGGCTCTACACCCGATGAGGTACACGTAACCGGAAGCGCATACGGAGTAAATAAGGATAATGTAGCCTATTCTACTGTAATAAGCAGTCCCATTGTAAAGAACGATGCTTGTAAATACATTTCAAGTGGAACAATAAATCTCTCCATTTCCGGTCGTCCAACCTTTTCGGTCGATTACTCGGCTAATGCCTTGGGAGTATCAAGTGGAAGTTGCGATAATGCTATTGCCATTACTGTTAGCGGCGTACGCGTTGTAGTTATTGTAAACTACTGATTTTTTACAACCGACTTGCCGGCATCATTAGTGCCTTGCGTTTCCTGTACCAACAATGGCTTTGCTTTTATTTCGCCAATTTCTTAAAAATAGAAAACACAGCAGGACACACCAATGCGTTTTTAGCTGTAAGGTCGAGTAACTGATACATGCGCTTACGGTTAGTGTGCGGATACTCGCGGCAAGCTGTTGGACGGCTTTGATAAACACTGCAATAATTCTCAGTACCTAAAAATGGGCAAGGGCTAACATTTAAAACATAGTCTTTGTCTTCGTCAATATGCAAATACTTTTCTATGAACTGAGCCGGTCGAATTTTAAAATGTTTTGCTAAACGTTCAATGTCTTTCTGATAAAAAATAGGGCTGGTCGTTTTACAACAATTGGCACAGGTTAAACAATCAATAGTTTCGAAAGCTGCATCGTGTAATTGATGAATGGTATTGTCTAAATCTCGGGGTGTGTTGCGTTTGAGTTTTTGAAACAGTGCATGAATAGCACTTTTCGCGTTTTGCGATTCAACTTTAAATTTTTGTATATCCATAAGTCATTATCAAATAGTATTTTGTGAGGGTATTATAAATCGTTAACGTATCATACAAAAAACTTCCTTATAAATAATTTCCTCCCATAACGCATATTCTTTTGCCGACGGATGCAAGCCATCAGCCGATACATGATCGGGCTTGTTTATCATTTCCCTGGAAGTCGGAAAAATATCGGCAACTCTTAATCCGTATCTTTTTGCTTCAG
>JADLGT010000152.1 GCA_020849195.1 Bacteroidia bacterium | reverse complement strand
TTTAAAGAACTTTCGGTAAAGTTACAGCTAAATTCATTGCTATACAAATCAAAAACGACTTGTTCGCAGCCGTTGGGAAAAATACAGACAAGAGCAGGACTTTGTAAGTAGCAGTATGTATTCAGCACAATTTATCGGTGAGTAATTTTATTTCGATAGCCGGAGACATTTTTTCGTAGAGTATCCTGTACACAGCATCTGTTATCGGCATTTCAACATTATAATTCTTATTTATCTCTTTTACACATTTCGCGGCATAATAACCTTCGGCGATCATATTCATCTCCATCTGTGCGGCTTTTACCGAATAACCTTTGCCTAACATACTTCCAAACGTGCGGTTGCGGCTAAACTGTGAGTAGGCTGTAACCAATAAGTCGCCTAAGTAGGCCGAACTTTTAATGTCGCGATCGATAGAATGTACGGCATCAACAAAACGTTTTATTTCCTGAATAGCATTTGAAACAAGAACGGACTGAAAATTATCGCCATATCCTAAGCCGTGGCAAATACCGGATGCAATGGCGATAATATTTTTGAGTACGGCCGAATATTCGGTTCCGTAAATATCGTCGGATGTGATCGTTTTAATATAGCGACAAGCCAACTTTGACGCAATTAAGTTTGTGGCTTCGGTGTTTTGTGATGCAATAGTTAGATAGGATAGCTTTTCCAGCGCAACCTCTTCGGCATGGCAGGGGCCGGTAATAACGCCTATTTGCGAAAACGGGATAGCATATTTTTGATTAAAGAATTCGCCAACAATTAAATTGTCTTCGGGAACAATACCTTTTATAGCTGAAAAAATTATTTTCGATTTTAAATCGGACGGCGTTAATTCTGAAAGCGAATCTTTTAAGAAGGCTGCAGGTATGGCCATTATCAGCACATCGGCATTGGCAACAACTTGTTTGAGCTTGCTGCTTACATTTACCTTTTCTAAATCGAGATCGACGGAACTAAGGTAATTGGGATTGTGGTGGTATTTTTTTATGAACTCAACGGCATTGGTATTACGCATCCACCAATTCATCTGCTCAACATTGTTGCATACAATTTTTACAAGGGCTGTGGCCCAACTACCTCCTCCTATTACTGCAAACCTATTATTCAACGAGTTTATGTTTTAATTAATTGGTTGGTAAATAGGTCCTTCTCTTTTAACTAATTTTCTCTCCTCCAATGTCTTCATTAATTTTTGTAATTGATTTTTCGAAATACCTAATTTTTCAACTAGGCTAACAAGTGTTGCCTGCCCTTGTAATTTTACTTCGCTTAAAATTTTAAGCTCCGGTTCCGTCAAAATAAATCCTGGTTTTTTTACAACTTCCGGTTTCATCTGCGGAAAAAGCAACACGTCTTGTATTGAATGTGAGTGAGTCATAATCATGGTTAAGCGATCAATCCCTAAACCCATACCCGATGTTGGAGGCATTCCATATTCCAGCGCTCTTAAAAAATCATGGTCAATAAACATGGCTTCGTCATCTCCTTTTTGCGACAGTCGTAACTGATCTTCAAATCGCTCACGTTGGTCAATAGGGTCATTCAGCTCGCTATACGCGTTAGCGAGTTCTTTCCCGTTCACCATTAGTTCAAATCGTTCAACTAATCCTTCTTTGCTGCGGTGGCGCTTACACAATGGCGACATTTCCACCGGATAGTCAATAATAAATGTGGGCTGTATAAAATGGTGTTCGCATTTAGCACTAAAAATTTCGTCAACCAATTTGCCTTTACCCATGTTGGCTTCGGTGTGTATGCCTAAATCGCTACATGTTTTTCTTAACTCATCTTCATTCATTCCGCTAATGTCAACTCCTGCATATTCTTTAATAGCATCGTACATAGTAATACGTCTAAACGGTCGTTGAAAATCAATTACTTTATCGCCCGCCTGCACTTTTGTATCGCCATATAAATCGAGCGCTACTTTTTCTATCATCTCTTCGGTAAAATTCATCATCCAGTTATAGTCTTTGTAGGCTACATAAATTTCCATCACTGTAAATTCAGGATTATGAGTTCTGTCCATTCCCTCGTTACGAAAATCTTTTGCAAATTCGTACACGCCGTCAAATCCGCCTACAATAAGGCGTTTCAGGTATAGTTCGTTGGCAATGCGTAAATACAAAGGAATATCGAGGGTGTTGTGGTGTGTTATAAACGGTCGGGCCGATGCGCCTCCCGGAATAGGTTGCAGAATGGGTGTTTCAACTTCAAGGTAGCCTTTGGCATTAAATGTATTGCGCAGCGAATTAATAATTTGTGTTCGTTTAATAAATACTTCTTTTACGCCGGGGTTTACAATTAAATCGGCATAACGTTGGCGATAGCGAAACTCGGGGTCGGTAACCACATCGTGTGCTTTTCCTTCGGCATCGGTTTTTACAATAGGTAATGGCTTCAAGGCTTTACTGAGTAATTTGAGCGAAGTAGCATGAATAGATATTTCGCCGGTTTTGGTTGTGAAAACAAAACCGGTAATGCCAATAAAATCACCAATGTCGAGCCCTTTCTTAAATAAAATATCGTAAGTTGATTTGTCCTCGCCCGGGTCAATATCGTCGCGGCGAACATAAAGTTGTATGCGTCCCGACGAGTCTTGTAAACTCACAAAGCAGGCCTTCCCCATATCGCGCATACTCATTATGCGTCCGGCGATACTTACATTTTTATAATCGGTTTTATTTCGTTCGTAATTTTCAAGAATGTCTTTTGCCGAAACATTCACGTCAAACAAAGCGGCCGGATAGGCATTAAATCCCGCTTTACGTATTTCCTCTAATTTTTTTCTTCGCTGTATTTCCTGCTCGTTTAATTCTTCTTTCATCGCTGTAAAATTTAGTACAAACCTACATATTTTGATGGAACATAAAAAAGTATGAAATAGCTATATGGCAATCGACATTCAATAATACTGAGCAAATCGTTTTTGCACAAAAACCAACCGATGAATTACGGCGGAACACTGTATATTTTATTTGTAATTTTTTTACTTTTACAAAAAATACATTCGTACAATGAAGGAACTCGTCGCCGGATTTTCAAAACAACTTAAAAAAGCGATTGAAATTGGCAAGGCTGCCCGTTTAAATAAACACAACAAGCCCATACATAATGTATTAATTGCAGGTTTGGGTGGTTCGGGAATTGGAGGAAATATAGTGCGCGAATTGGTGGCTAACGAGGCCAATGTTCCTATTTCCATTTGCAAAGGATATTTTATTCCCGAATTTGTAAACGAGAACACATTGTTTATTGCTTCTTCTTATTCGGGAAATACCGAAGAAACTTTGCAAGCCTTGGAGCAGGCAATAGCAAAAAAAGCAAAAATTGTTTGTATTACTTCGGGAGGAAAAATAAAGGACATTGCCGAAAAAAATAATTTCGACCACATTGTTGTTCCGGGCGGTTTTCCCCCTCGCTCCTGCTTAGGTTACTCGCTTACACAACTATTTTTTATTTTAAAATTCTTCGGAATAATACATTCCGATATCGAATCTCAATTAAATGCAGCAATCGAATTAATTGATAAAGAGGAACGTTCGATTACAGAATTGGCAGATAAAACGGCTGGTCAGCTCGAAAATAAGCTGCCCGTTATTTACACCACAAGTAACAATGAAGGTGTTGCCATTCGTTTCAGACAACAGTTGAACGAAAACGCTAAAATTTTGTGTTGGCATCATGTCATTCCCGAAATGAATCACAACGAACTGGTAGGCTGGTGCGATAAAAGAGAAGGGTTTGCTGTAGTCCTTTTTCGTGATACGGACGAATACAGCCGCAACAATATCCGCATTGATATAAATAAGCAAGTGATAACGAAACACACATCCGAATGGATAGAGTTATTCAGCAAAGGAAAAACTAAACTAGAGAAAGCGATTTATTTCATACACCTCGGCGACTGGATATCGTGTTATTTGGCCGATAGGCGCGGATGCGATGCGAACGAAATTAATGTGATTAATCATCTGAAATCGGAATTGTCGAAGTCGTAATAAGATAGCGCAATACCTAAATAAGGTGTAGGCCATTTTTTCAAAAGAAGTAAAATACGTTTTGTCCCGTACTGTTTAAAATGTCAACTCAAAGATCAATCCCTGCACAAAACAGAGCCGTTATTTATAAAAATATTGGTTTGATTGATTATAAACAGGCATGGGATTATCAGGAAAAACTTCTCAATGAAATTATTGAAACGAAAATCGCAAATCGATCGCTTGCCGCAACAGCTCAACAGCCAACAGCCAACTACTTAATTTTTTGCGAACACCCTCATGTTTACACGCTTGGCAAAAGCGGTTCCGAAAAACATTTGCTGATAAACAACAATCAATTAAAAGAAAATAATGCGACCTATTATAAAATAA
>JADLGT010000151.1 GCA_020849195.1 Bacteroidia bacterium | reverse complement strand
GCATTTCCATTAAATGCGGGACTTTTACATAGTTTGGCGGCAAAAAAGTAGTATTGGTTATTCTAACATTCGCCCTTCTGTAAACGCCTGCATTCCCTTTATTGTGTTCCAAAACAGTTTCATGTATTTTAAGCAAAACAGCCTCATCAAGAGCAGTGTTACTAAGTGCTTTCGTCTTTATAAAGTCCAAAGCATTTTTATGATTAATTGCATCAAGGTGGTGAACAAAGGGTTTGCCTTTAGCACTTAGTCCCTTTTCAATAAGTAAAGCTGTATCGATCAAAGACAATGTACTCCCCTCAATTCTGTTACTATCATACACAAATTGCACATCGTAATACAAATTCCATTTTTCAGAATAAACATCCTCAACAGACAGCAAATCTGCCCACTGATTTTTTAGATTGTCTATTTCTTTTAAATCTTTTTCAAACATCAATTAAAGATATTAAAATAGTCGGTTAATATTCTCGGGCGGCCTACCCACAACGGCCTTATTGCCTTTCACAATAATTGGTCGTTCGATCAAGATGGGGTTTTTGGAAAGGACTTTAATCCATTCCGCTTCACTCAACTTTTTATTCTTATATTTTTTAATGAATAAAGCCTCTTTTTTGCGTACAATTTCCTCGGCTTTCATACCTAGTTTTTTCAGCAGGTCTTTCAACTCTTTTTCCGTCAAAGGATCAACAAGGTATTCGCGTATTTTGGTAGGCAAACCTTTGGTGTCAACTATACTGCATGCTTCGCGGCTTTTGCTGCAGCGGGGGTTGTGATAAATTATCAGAGAAGTCATTTTAAAATTTATTTCATCCGTATATATATTTAAGTTTCTGATTGTCAGATGGAACACCCATGCTATTCATTTGTGTTTGTGATAACATAGGTATCATGGGTGTTTCATTTTTCGTTTTGAAGGATGATGTTTGCAATGAACTACCGCCAACACAATAACAGAGGAAGGGCTTACAACTCTGTAAACGATAACATAAGGGAATTTTTCGAGCAATAGCTCCCTGTTTTCTTTATACTTTTTCTGTTGACTGAGGGGAAAGAGAATGAGGTATTTGAAATTATCAAGAACCATTGCATAAAAACGCCTGCCGAGTTCCGTCTGCTGCATCTCGTACCATTCCACGACCCATTCTATGTCTTTTAGTGCCTCCCCTTTTACTTCTAGCAAATATTTCACTTTTTGAACCTGACCTTAAAATATTTATCCACTTCTTGTATGGTATAGCTTTTGCTTTTTCCCGTTTTGTGGTTTTCCCAGCGACGGTCAATTTCTTTTTTCTGTTCTTCGGTCAATAAAGAAGGTGCCGATTCTACTTTTTCATATTCCTTAAGCATTGCATATACTACTTTTAATATACGATCATCGGAATTATCGATAATAGCGTGTACCATTTTGCGGATCTGTACTGTGGTCATGATTAGTGGCTGTCGTAGGTTATCAGTATCAAATTTAAGATTTTTGAGAAACAATTTGTATAAAACAACACCTAATTATTTCCATTGGAAAACCACTTGATAAATCTCAAATCGAAAATCCGAAATTCAGTTACTACTCCCATACTCCATTAAATACGCTTTAATAAAATCATTCAGATCGCCGTCGAGTACCGCCTGGGCGTTGGATGTTTCATGGTCGGTGCGTATGTCTTTCACCAACTTGTAAGGATGTAAAACATAATTCCGTATCTGCGAACCCCATTCAATTTTCTTTTTTCCTGCCTCAATTGCTGCGCGGGCTTCGTTACGTTTGCGCATCTCTATCTCAAACAACTGCGACTTTAGCATGGTCATAGCCCGCTCTTTATTTCCGCTTTGTGAACGCTCCACCTGGCACACCACTACAATGCCCGTTGGCTTATGAGTTAATTGTACTTTCGTTTCTACTTTGTTTACGTTTTGTCCGCCGGCCCCGCCCGAACGCGATGTTTGCCATTCAATATCGGCATCCTTTATTTCAATGTTTATTTCATCGTTTACCAACGGATACACGTACACCGATGCGAAAGAGGTGTGTCGCTTGGCATTGGCATCGAAAGGCGATATACGCACCAAACGATGAACACCATTTTCTCCTTTCAGGTAACCGTAGGCAAAATCACCTTCAAATTCCAGCACCGCCGATTTTATGCCGGCCATGTCGCCATTTTGTTTATCAACTTCTTTTACTTTGAATCCGTTTTTTTCGCCCCACATAATGTACATCCGCATTAACATACTGGCCCAATCGCAGCTCTCGGTGCCTCCTGCTCCCGAGTTAATTTGCAGCACCGCATTCAGGCGGTCTTCCTTGCCGCTGAGCATATTTTTAAATTCCAACGCTTCAAGTTTTTGAAGCGTAAGAGAATATTGGTCGTCCACTTCTTTTTCGGAAGCATCACCCGATTTGCAGAAATCGAAAAGCAATTCAAGGTCATCAACATTTTTGCTAATGTTTTTGTAGCCATCCGTCCACACTTTTTTGGCACGAATAATTTTTAATACATCTTCGGCTTTTTTCGGATCGTCCCAAAATTTTGGATCGAGCGTTTTAATTTCTTCTTCGCGTATCTCTTCTATTTTTCGGGCAACGTCAAAGATGCCTCCCCAACGTTTCTGTACGTTGTTTCAATTCTTTAATGGTTTCGAGTGTAATCATAAAACGAAAGTAAGGAAATTT
>JADLGT010000150.1 GCA_020849195.1 Bacteroidia bacterium | reverse complement strand
TTCTTTAGTAAACTGGCGCTTATGGCGGTTTTCAACTACATAAAACTCACAACCAACTATGGGTTTTATTTTATTGGGATTGTCGTGGGTATTGTATTTTCCGGCTTCGGCAACAAATTTAAAAACGCCAAACATATTGCCGTGGTCGGTTATGGCAAGCCCGCGCATATTATCGTTCACCGCTTTTTTGTATAGCGAAGCTATGTCGGCTGCGCCATCGAGCAGCGAAAACTGTGTATGAACATGGAGATGAGAGAAAGTCATTTGCTGATTAATAAATTAAAAAAATCAAATTCAGAATTTAGCTGCAAAACACTCCATTTTTTCTATCGAACAAACGAAAAAATTAAAAGAAAACGGCAGCCGTATGCACCCCTGAGTAAAACTTATTTCTCAAATGTACTAAAACCCTCTGCACACTTGAGTTTTGTTGATAATTTTTTGAAAATAAATAGTCCAAAAAAATGTCTTTTTTTAGAAGCGTTTTTATGGTAGTTCTTACAATTTATTTGATAAATTTGAAACCCGTAAACCGTTATGGCTATTTCTGTGAAAAACCGATTACTTTTTTTCGCTTCATTGTTTTTTTTATTTGGCACCGGCGTTCTTTTTTCGCAGGACTCGAAAACCAGGGAGCTTGTGTTTAAAATTCGTAACGAAGACGAAGGCGGTACCGTTCCTATACCCGGCGCTGCTGTTGCTATGTACGACAGAGCCAGTGGCAAACTGATAGATACCAAAACCGCACCCGGAAACGGAAACGTAACTTTTGTTCTCGACCTCGATAAAAGTTTTTCATTCACCTTTACTAAAAAAGAATTTGTTACAAAAAAATTATTGGTTGATGCAGGTGTAGTTGGTAAAGAAAATAAAAGTAGGCTGTACTATTACGTAGAGTTTATTGTAAATATGTACACCGTAAATTCGAGTAAGCTTGGCGCAGAGTTACTCGATAAACCATTCGACAGACTCGTCTTTGATCCTAAACAAAATCAGTTTGACAGCGATAAAGGTTATTTGGCTTCCATAAAAAGCGAGTTGGCCAAATTGTCGCCTCAGGAAAAAGCAAACCGACTCAATCGGCTCAAAGGCAACAATTCGTCCGACGATATGGAGGAACAATACAAAGAATCCATCGCTCAAGGAAATAAGGCTTTGTCGAGTGCAAATTATAACAAAGCCAAAGAAGCTTATACCAAAGCATTGGGCTTTAAACCCGGCGATAAATATGCACAGGATAAACTCAAACAAATTGCAGTGGCCATGAAACCTCGTACACCTGCCGATGCAAAATACAACGACTTAATTGAAAAAGCAGATGCCAGCTTTAATGCCAAACAATACGACCAAGCCAAAAGTGCGTATAAGGAAGCCGGAAAAATAAAACCAACTGAAAAATATCCTAAAGATAAAATTGTACAAATAGAACAACTAGTTGGTACTGATAATGCCAAACGCTATAAAGATGCTTTATTTAAAGCCGACAAATTTTTTGTAGATAGAGATTACGCTAAAGCAAAAGAGGCTTATAACGAGGCCGCTGCTATCAGTCCGAACGAAAAATACCCTAAAGACCGAATAAAAGAAATTGAAGCAAAATACAATGCTGTGATTAACCAAGGAGAAAAAGCTTTTAAGAGCAAAGATTATACTGCCGCAAAAGATGCCTATGAAGATGCTGCCGCCATCCGTCCCAACGAAAAACAACCAAAAGAACGCTTGATAGAGATTGACAAACTAATAAAAGAAACACAAAAAAAATTAGGTGATATCGACCATCTTGTTGACCGCAGCACATCCATACCAAACAATGAAATAGACAATATACAGATAGCTCAGCAACTACAAGCTATGCGCGACGAACAACAGTTGAAATTAAATCAAATGAAATTACTGAAGAAAGCACATGCTAAACACATGGCTAACTTGGGTACTAAATACACAACAATAAACCCCTTAACACGACTGATGGATATTGTTGATACAAAAGACAGTGTAAACACCAATTCAACAAAAAAATAAATTGAAATACAACATGAAATTTAAAAAATTATTTATCGTTTTAGTGTTCTTTGCAGTATCTGCTGTAAAATCACAAACACTAAACCTTAACCAATTTGGCATTGAAGATGGACTACCTCAATCCAGCATTTATACTATGCTGCAAGACCATAACGGTAACATTTGGTTTGGAACTATGTCCGGTGTATCAAAATACAATGGCTTACGTTTTCAAAATTATACCAAGCACGACAGCTTAGCAGAGTACCGTGTTACATCAAGCTGTATGGATAAGGCCGGAAATATATGGTTCGGTCATTGGAATGGAGGAATTTCGAAATATAGTCCTGCCAGTTTAAAATTTCATGTTGTTAAAACAGGCGATCATTATATTAGCACAGCTATTAATTACATTACACTCGATAAAAAAGGAAAATTGTGGTTTTCAACGAATGGACAAGGTCTATTAACTTATACACCTGCCGGAGATGAGCTGCAAAAAGTGTCGGATAGCGAAACAGGAACGTTCAACCTGATAGATAAAAGTGCTGGCTTGCCCTCAAACAAGGTGAACAGCGTTGCGGTTGATGGCGGCGGAGTTATTTATGTATCAACTACGAATGGTTTGGTAAAAACTGTCGATGGGAAATCATTCGAAACCATTAAAACTATTCCATCTATCCTTATTACTTGTACGTTAATTGATGGCAAAGGAAACTTGTGGGTAGGTACTGAAGACAAAGGGGTAACACGTATCAATCTTTCATCGGGCGAATCCAAAACATATACAAGTTCCGAAGGGCTTGCATTTAACTACGTTAAAACTATTATTGAAGATGCGGACAACAATATTTTTATTGGAACCTTTGGCGGAGGAGTAAGCAAATACCTTCCTGCCCTCGAAGCCAACAAATACCAAGGCCCTTTGTTTCAAACTATTTCAACTGTACAAGGCTTAAGCAACGATAAAGTGTTGAGCATATTGCAGGATCGCGAGCGCAACATTTGGATAGGTACTTACCTAAACCTCAATCAATATTTTGATGAGCAGTTCGAAATTTTTGGAGAAAATGAAGGTCTTAAAAACAGTCTTGTTTGGTCAGTAATTCAGGCAAAAGACGGAAAATACTGGATTGGCACAGAAGGAGGATTGGTGGAGTTTACCAAAAATATAAATGCAGCAAAAAATACTTTTGTAAACCGTACCGGGAAGAATGGCTCTACAACCAACACTACTGCTTTGATGGAAGATGAGAAAGGCAACATTTGGTACACAAATTACATGAATGGCGTTTCGCGCTTCAATCCTTCAACAGGGAAAATAACAAACTTTACAAGCAAAGACGGCCTCTGTAATAATGAAGTAAACAGCATAAGCAACGATAACGACGGAAATATATGGTTTGCAACCAATAACGGAGCATCCAAGTTTAACATTAATACCGAAAAATTTGAAACATTTACTAAAACTCAAGGGTTGGGCAGCAATAAAATTTTCACCGTTTATAAAGACAGTAAAGGCAATATGTGGTTCGGTTGCCTTGCCGGCGAACTGACAATGTATGATGGAACGTCATTCAAAAAGTTTTCACCAAAAGAAGGTTACAACAATCTCTACACACTTTGCATTACCGAAGATAGCAACGGCAATATGTGGTTTGGCAGTTTTGAAAAAGGTTTGTTTAAATACGATGGGAACTTATTTAAAAATTATACCATTAAAGATGGTGCCACATCCGATCAATCGTTTATGTTGGTGTGCGACAATAAAAACAACCTGTGGATAGGAAATAACCAAGGCATTGATAAATTCAATTTAAAAGATGAAGTATTTAAGCACTACGGCAAACAAGACGGATTTCTTGGTGTTGAAATAAACCCCAATGCAGTATTTAAAGATGCTGACGCGAACCTGTGGTTCGGATCAATTATAGGATTGGTAAAATACACATCAAAAAATGAACATAACAATCAAGTAGAACCTATACTGGTGCTTAACGCTCCTCGATTGTTTTACAATGAGGTTGCCATACCGGACAATCACACCTTCAAATACAATCAAAATCATTTTACATTTGATTTTATTGGTGCCAGTTTAACCAATCCTAAGCGTGTTACTTACAAGTATATGCTCGAAGGCTATGACTTGGAATACACACCTCCGCAAAAACAAAACTATGTAACCTACTCGTCGCTCAACCCCGGCACCTATACATTCAAAGTAATATCCGCTAATAACGATGGTATATGGAACAAAGAACCCGCCGTATTTACATTTACCATTCGCCCGCCTTTCTGGAAAACATGGTGGTTTTGGACCGTTGTAGGAGTTGTTGTCATCATACTTGTAATAACATTTATACGCTATCGCCTGCGCAAACTGGAAGAACAAAACCGCATACTCGAGCAGAAAGTGCACGAGCGTACTGAAGAGTTACGCAAAGAGAAGGAAATTGTTGAACGTCAAAATCAGAATATCATTGATAGCATCGACTATGCCAAACGCATCCAGGAAGCCGTATTTGTACCCATGGAAATTGTGCGTAAAAATCTTCCCGATTCATTTATTCTGTTTCAGCCTAAAGATATTGTCAGCGGAGATTTTTATTGGGTTCACAACAAGAACGGAAAAATTATTTTTGCAGTGGCCGACTGTACCGGACACGGCGTACCCGGTGCATTCATGTCAATTATAGGAAACAACCTGATGAATAATGTAGTGAAAGAAATGAGTATCACAACACCCTCACTAATCCTTGATGAGCTGAGCAAACAGATTAGCGAAATGCTAAACCATAACGAAGACGGGCGAAAAGTAAAAGACGGAATGGACATTGCCGTTTGTGCTTATAATCCTGCTAC
>JADLGT010000149.1 GCA_020849195.1 Bacteroidia bacterium | reverse complement strand
TTTCCCTTTTAATAAATTATTTTCCATAATTATTGTTTTTCAAAGCACAATAATACAAAGAATATAATTATTATCAATCGTAATTGACAGGCATACTACTGCACAAAAAAATGTCTAAACTACTTGTTGCTGAATCGGCTGTGGCTTATTTGAATAATTTTTCCGAGAGGAGATTTTAAAAATTTACCTAAACACATTGCCCTATGCTTAGCTTACAAATAAACCGGAACTTTTATTTTGTGTTATCTTTACACTCATTAACCAATATACCTGTGTTTTTATATGAACAAATTTGATCTGAAAAAATTACTTCCACATGTAATTGCCATTGTAGTGTTTGCAATGCTTGCCGGTATTTATTTCAAACCGGTGTTCGATGATAAGCAGCTTAAACAAGGCGATATCACCAACTTTACGGGCATGTCGAAAGAGATTGCAGATTTCCGTAAGCAATACAACGAAGAACCCTTGTGGACAAACTCTATGTTTAGTGGCATGCCTGCCTTCCAAATTTCAGTATTGCACCCTTCAAATCTTATTCAATACGTTGATAAAATTTTTAAACTTGGCTTGCCTCATCCTATCAATTTAGTGTTTTTGTATATGCTTGGTTTTTATATTCTTTTGTTGGTACTCGGTATTGATTCATGGCTGGGTCTGCTGGGTGCAATAGCCTTTGCTTTCTCTTCCTATTTCTTTATTATTATTGAGGCAGGACATAATTCAAAAGCACATGCCATTGCATATATGGCGCCTGTTGTAGCCGGATTTATTTTAACGTTCAGAGGGAAATATTTTTTAGGCGGAGCAATTGCAGCTCTGTTTCTTGCACTCGATTTATACGCCAATCATCCGCAAATTACGTATTACCTGTTTTTGTTTTTAATTATTTATGGTGCTGCAGAGTTTATCAATGCAATAAAAACAAAGCAACTGAAAGAGTTTAGCAAAGCAATTGGCGTATTGCTTATTGCTGCTTTGTTGGCGGTGGGTAGTAATGCAGGCAACTTAATGGCAACGTATGAGTACGGAAAATATTCAACACGCGGAAAATCAGAGCTGACTTTTAATGCCGAAAACAAAACTTCCGGGCTTGATAAAGATTACGCCACACAGTGGAGTTACGGTAAAGGCGAAACAATGAGTTTACTTATTCCTTCTTTTAAAGGAGGAGGATCGGGCGCAATTGGAAACGATAATAAACAAGCCTTGAAAGATGTTGACGGGCAGTTTAAAGAATACATTGCTAAGTCTGATCAATATTGGGGCGACCAGCCTTTTACCTCGGGGCCGGTGTATGCCGGTGCTATAATACTATTTTTATTTGTGCTCGGATTATTTCTTATTCATGGTCCGCTAAAACAAGCTATTGTAACAGCTACTGTATTGTCGGTTTTACTTGCATGGGGAAAAAACTTTATGTGGTTCAGCGAATTGTTTCTCGATTATTTTCCGGGATACAATAAGTTTAGAGCAGTTTCAATGATTCTTGTTATTGCCGAATTTACTATACCATTATTGGCTGTTTTAGCGGTCGATAAATTGCTTAAAACAAAAAAATATTTTGATGAGAGTCTTCGTTTGCCGCTGTTGTCAAAACCATCAACTGTAAAAACGGTATTTTATATTTCATTCGCACTTACCGGTGGGCTTGCGCTTTTATATTACTTGGTTCCGGGAGCTTTGACAACATTTTATAAAACCGCAGAGTACGACGATGTTTATAAACAAATTACGCAAGGTGGTAATGCGCCGGAAGTAGCTCAGTCGTTTCTTAACAATCTGCAAACAGCTCGCCAAGCTATTTTGAGAAGCGATGCTATACGTACATTTTTCCTTGTACTGCTTGCCGCAGGAGTAATATGGTTGTATTTCAAATCGAAAATTGAGCGTGTATATATTGTACTTACACTTGCCTTTTTTATTTTGGCCGATATGTGGAGTGTAGATAAGCGATACATTAACAGTAATAATTTTGTAACCAAAGCACAGGCTTCTGTTCCTTTTGAACAAACTCAGGCCGATGCCAAAATATTACAGGACAAAGATCCCGATTTTCGTGTACTGAATTTAACGGTAAGCACTTTTAATGATGCGAGTACTTCGTATTGGCACAAATCGATCGGGGGCTATCACGGCGCTAAATTGAAACGTTATCAGGAGCTGATTGATTTTCAAATCGACAAAGAAATGCAGGCTGTAAGGCAGGTGTGGCATAGTCGTCCGAACGATTCAACGTTGCGCGCTGCATTTTCGCAACTTCATATTTTAAATATGTTAAACACCCGTTACATTATTCTTCCTATTCCAGACGAGCAGGGAAAAATTGCGGGAGAAGCACCGGTACGTAATCGCTATGCAATGGGAAATGCTTGGTTTGTAAATAAAATAAAATTTGTAACATCAGCCGATTCCGAAATTACTGCGCTAAATAATTTTAATCCTCGTACAACAATTGTGGTGAATGAAAAATTTACCCCCGAATTAAAGGGATATCAATTTAAGTATGATTCAACAGCAAGTATTAAATTAACCTCGTACAAAGCAAATGAGTTGGCTTACGAAACAAGTTCACAAAACGAACAGTTGGCAGTGTTTTCCGAAATATATTATAAAGCCGGTTGGAATGCCTATATAGACGGACAATTAACGCCGTACATACAAGCA
>JADLGT010000148.1 GCA_020849195.1 Bacteroidia bacterium | reverse complement strand
TATAATCCTGCTACCAAAGTGCTTGAGTTTGCCGGTGCACACAATGCCATGTATCATATACACAAAGGCGAACTACGTGAAATAAGGGCCGACAAACAACCAATAGGAAAAACAATACTGCACGACAGCTCATTTAAATTTAACAATCATACCATTAACATTGAAAAAGGAGATATGATTTTCCTCTTTACCGACGGCTATGCCGATGCGCTAGGCGGACCGAAGCGTCAGAAATTTTTCTATCCGCCTTTCAGAAAATTATTGACCGAAAATTCGTTATTGTCTGTTGAACAACAGGAACAAAAACTAGCAGATAGCATGAAAGCCTGGCTCAATGGGCGCGAGCAGGTGGACGATATTGCTGTAATGGGTGTACGATTTTAATGTGTAACTAATTTTTATTACTATGTCATTTACCCGATTATTCGATTTGCTGCCATTTTGTTTAACCGCTCACCCAAAAAATGATGCGTTGGCTGCCAAAGAAAACGGCACTTGGGTAAAATACAGCACAAAAGACTACCTCGACACTTCTACAAACCTTGCCTATGGCTTACTTGCCACCGGCATTCAGCCCGGCGACAATGTTGGAATTATTGCCAACAACCGCCCCGAATGGAATTTTGCCGACATGGCTTGTCTGATGTGTGGAGCTATCGACATACCTATTTACCCAACTATAAGCGACCACGACCTTGAATTTATAATTGGCGACGCCACAATAAAGTATTTTTTTGTATCAAGTACCGAACTTTATGAAAAAGTAAAACGCTGTTCGGCAAAATTTAATACTGTTAAAAATATTTTTTGCTTCAATAAAGTAAGTGGAACCCAGCATTGGTCGGAGCTACTCGAGTTAGGGAAAAAAAATGCTAATCCGGAAAAGATTGAAGCTATTAAATCTTCCATTCAACCAAACGACTTAGCGACTATCCTCTACACATCAGGAACCACAGGTAATCCAAAAGGCGTAATGCTTTCGCACGATAATATTGTGAGTCAACTCAAAGCTGTAAAACGGCTCATGCCTGTTGATCATCGCCACAAAGCATTAAGCTTTTTACCACTCAACCATGTTTACGAACGTATGCTCACATACAACTATTTCGCCTGCGGAACTTCTATCTATTATGCCGAAAGCATTGATACAATATCGGCAAACTTGCAGGAAGTAAAACCGCATATTTTCACCACCGTTCCTCGTCTGCTCGAAAAAGTGTACGACCGTATTGTAGCTAAAGGAACAGAGTTAAGCGGAATAAAAAAGTTTTTATTTTTTTGGGCGCTTAATTTAGGCTTACGTTACGAATTAGACGGAAAGAATGGTTGGTGGTATGAAACGCAACTTAAACTTGCCCGCAAACTTATTTTCAGTAAATGGAAAGATGCACTTGGAGGCGAACTGATTACAACCGTTTCGGGTGGTGCTGCATTACAGGACAGACTTGCCCGCGTATTTTGGGCCGCTAATATTCCGGTATTGCAGGGCTATGGCTTAACAGAAACATCTCCGGTTATTGCGGTAAATTATTTAGATAAAGGCTGTAGTCGCTTTGGTACCGTGGGTCCGGTGATTGACAATGTTCAGGTTAAAATAGCCGACGATGGAGAAATTCTTGCAAAAGGTCCCAATATTATGCTTGGTTATTATAAAAATCCGGCAGCTACCGCTGAAGTGATTATTGACGGATGGTTTCATACCGGCGATATTGGACAGTTTGAAGAAGGAAAATTTTTAAAAATCACCGATAGAAAAAAAGAGATTTTTAAAACATCCGGAGGGAAATACATTACGCCGGGCATGATTGAAAATAAATTGCGGGAATCGCCATTTATAGAGCAGGCCATGGTTGTTGGCGAAAACCAAAAATTTGCATCGGCATTAATTGTTCCCGCCTTTGCCTATCTGAAAGATGTGTGCACTAAGCAAAATATAAACTACACCACGAATGATGAGATGGTAAAAAACGATATTATTAAAGGCTGGGTTCGCGAAGAAGTAGAAAAAATGAACAAAACACTCGCTCAATACGAAACCATTAAACGTTTTGAATTATTAGCATCCGAGTGGAGTATTGATAAAGGAGAACTTACGCCAAAATTAAGTTTGAAAAGAAAAATTATACTAGCAGCTAACAAAGAGCTAATTGATAAAATTTACCGCACTTAATCATCTTTTTCACACAATTCTGTTATTAAAAATTTTGAGCAGCCTTCATAGTTTATTCATTTAAGTTGTATTTTGTCATCGTAATCAAAAAGAAAAAACTGTGGGAATAAAAGGAAGCGTAAAGTTTGTAAACAAAAACAGGTCGGTTTTTTTTAGCACCCTGAGGGCGAATGTTGAAACCTATTTCGCCGAAAAAAATATTTCGAAGCATGCAGATGCTCGAATGATTACAAAAACTGTTGTATTACTTTGCGGATACCTGTTACCTTACGCAGCCATACTTCTATTTCATCTTCCCACTGCTCTACTGCTGTTGTTATTTGCAATAATGGGATTTTCGATGGCGGGAATAGGGATGTCAATCATGCACGATGCCAATCACGGTGCCTATTCGCATAAAAAAAATATAAACAAACTAATGAGTTATTCACTCAATATGCTTGGTAACACATCGTTCAACTGGAAGTTTCAACACAATGTGCTTCATCATACATACACCAACATTCACAATATGGATGATGACCTGGAGGGTCCCTCCGCAGTTCGGTTTTCTCCGCATCAGCCGTTAAAACGAATACACAAATACCAACATATTTATGTTTTTGTTTTTTATTCGCTTCTTACCGTCAATTGGGTGGTGCTAAAAGATTTTGTTCAATTGATTAGGTATCGTAAAAACGGCGTGAACAATGTGAACAGAAAAGAACATATCCGAAATATTTTTGTACTTATTCTCTCTAAACTCTTTTATTTCTTTTACATACTC
>JADLGT010000147.1 GCA_020849195.1 Bacteroidia bacterium | reverse complement strand
TTCCAGCCCGTCCTTGCCCCGCGTTAGGTTCCTGTTTACGCAAAAAATTCTTTCGCTAAACAATACGGCGACAATGTTAATCAGTCGCTGAGTTTTCGGTTTACACTTCCGCTTTTTAACGGACTACAAACATCGACCGCTATCAGCAAAGCTAAAATAACACGGGCAAACGCAGAACTTACACTTGAACAAACCAAACAACAACTTTACAAAAATATTCAGCAAGCTTATGCCGACGCAAACGCATCGCTGAAAAAATATACGGCTACAAAAAAAACTGTTGAAGCCAACGAAGAGTCGTTTAAATACAGTGAGCAGAAATACAATGTAGGTGCGCTTAACAGTACCGATTATAATTTGGCTAAAACACGATTGGCAAAAGCCAAATCAGATTTGGCACAAGCGAAATATGATTTTATTTTTAAACTGAAAATACTTGATTTTTACCAAGGCAAGCCATTGATATTATACTAATCGCACAATGAACAAACGTACATGGTTATATATAGCAGGCGCAACGCTGCTGATAATAATTTTAGTTACAGTAAAAAAATGTAACTCCACCGATGCCACAGAAGTAGCTGTCGAAAAGGCGCAACGCAGAAGTATTGTTGAAACTGTATCGGCCAATGGAAAAATACAGCCCGAAGTAGAGGTGAAACTCAGCTCCGAAGTTTCGGGAGAAGTGGTTGAGCTGAAGGTGAAAGAAGGCGACCATGTAAAAAAAGGCGACCTGTTAGTTAAAATAAATCCGAATATTTATTTATCTCAACTCGAAGCCATGCAGGCAACCGTAAATTCATCGAAAGCAAACCTTGCTAACTCGCGTGCACGATTAATGCAGGCACAGTCTCAATTTGTCAATACCGAAGCCACATACAACCGTAATAAAAAACTATTTGACCAAGGCGCTATTTCCGTTTCAGATTTCGATGCTTCCAAAGCCGCGTATGAAGCGGGAAAATCCGATATACAGGCTCTCACACAAAGTGTATCTGCTGCCGAATTTAATGTACAAAATAGTGAAGCCTCCCTACAAGAGGCCAACAGCCGACTCGAAAAAACAAACATTTTTGCACCGGTGAGCGGAACTATTTCGAAACTGAGTGTTGAAGCCGGAGAGCGCGTTGTTGGCACTTCGCAAATGGCCGGCACCGAATTGATTCGCATTGCCAACCTCAATGAAATGGAGGCTAGTGTAGATGTAAATGAAAACGATATTACCCGTGTACACTTAAACGATACCACTTTAATACAAGTTGATGCCGTATCTTACGATAGGAAATTTAAAGGTATTGTTACTGAAATTGCCAATTCTGCAAACACAACAGGCATTTCTGCGGATCAAGTAACAAATTTTACTGTAAAAATTCGCGTTCTACAAGAGTCGTACAAAGATTTGATGAGAGGTGAAGACATACGAACATCTCCCTTCAGACCGGGCATGTCGGCATCGGTTGACATACAAACCAAACGAGTAAACAATGTAATTACTTTGCCTATTGAAGCTGTTACCACACGCAGTGATTCGGCAATACAACATGGGGTTAATAAAGAAGATGGAGGCGACGACGAGTTAGAAGTACACGATGATAAAGAAACCAAGTTAAAAGCAAAAGAAGAAAATCAAGAGACGACAATACAAGAGTGTGTATTTCTGCTGCACGAAGGCAAGGCGAAGTACGCGAAAGTAACTACGGGCATACAAGACAATAATTACATAGAAATTACCGAAGGCATTAAAGAAGGAGACGAAGTAATCGCCGCACCGTATTCTGTTGTTTCCAAAACATTGAAGAATGGAAAAGAAGTAAAAGTTGTTGACAAAACACAACTCTTCAGCGCTAAAAAGAAAGACTAATGGCTCTGATTTTAAATATTGAAACAGCCACAACAGTTTGTTCTGTAGCACTTGCAAAAAATTCGGAGTGTGTTGCACTTCGTGAAATAAATGCCGGTTATACCCACTCCGAAAAACTTACTGTTTTTATTGAAGAGCTCATAAAAGAGGCAAACGTTACGTTTGCCGACATTGATGCGGTAGCCGTGAGCAAAGGGCCCGGTTCGTACACCGGTTTACGAATAGGCGTCTCAACAGCGAAAGGGTTATGTTATGCACTAGAAAAACCATTGATAGCTTTATCTACTCTTAAATGTCTGACGCAAAATTTTTTTAGTTCCTTTTCTCGAAAGGAGAAAAATGACCCTCTTTCATCTTCCACACCTTCGCTTTTCTGCCCTATGTTAGACGCACGCAGAATGGAAGTGTATTGCGCTTTGTACGATACAAAGCTTAACGAAATAGAATCGGTGCAAGGCAAAATAATTGATGAGCGCTCTTTCGGAAATTATTTTAAAAATAATACTATTTATTTTTTTGGTGATGGCGCTCCTAAATGTCGAGAACAACTAGGTGCAAATAAAAATGCTGTTTTTATTGATAATATTTACCCTTCCGCAAAATATATGACTCCATTCTCTGAATCGGCTTTTGCTGCTAAGCAGTTCGAAGATGTTGCTTATTTTGAACCGTACTATTTAAAAGATTTTGTAGCCGGATCAAAGTAATCAGAGGCAAAAGATGTAATAGTCGAGCCTTAATTTTTCAACCCAAATTGATCTCATTTGCTATACATCAAAAGCCTTGCACTGCTATAATCAGAACACAAGCCTTATGCCCACACGCTAAAAATTATTACTGTTGCTGAGGATTTTGTTGCTGTTGTCGCTTTTCCTTTCTTCTCTCCTGTACTTCTTCTTTCATTTTTATATATTTCTGAAACTGCTCGTCGGTAAATACAGCCTTTAATTGTGTTTCCTTGTCTTGTTCTATCTTCTTTCGATCTTCACGAAAATTGCTGTTTTGCTTTTGTTTGCCTTAAGCGCTTGCAGTTTTTGATCAACATCAGTATTTATAACCAAAACTTTCGCCTTCTGATCTTCGGACAATCCAAGTCTTTTAGCCATCCGTTCGGTTTGCATTTTAGGGTCGGGGGCAGATTTTTGTGCTTGTGTCTGTCCTTGCATTTGCGCTTGTTGCGACTGAGCGCTACTTATCAATGGAAGAGATACCATTGACAATAAAATTATTAGCTTTTTCATTTGCGGTTTGTATTTATGTTTATAGTAAGACGCTCTTTTTATTAAGAGGTTTAATTCTACGATAAAATTATTTGTGTGAATCAAGTCGCCTTATGCAGCACATTATTTTTTCCCAATAAAAGTATAATAAACACTTGCCGACATTATAAAATAAGGACTTGTCGATTCGCCCTGTGGCAGGTTTTCGGGAATCGTGTAATAGGGGACAAGGTCGATAGTAAGGTTTTTAATAAAGAATAGAAAATAGGCAGTAAACACATATCCTGTTATTCCAAATTTAGATGCTTGTTGTTGAAAATTTTTATTCGCAGGATCTGCCTTTCCCTGGTAAGTTGCTAAATAATTTTGTGTTCCTAATAGTAGATCCGCTTCCGGCATTATTGAAATATCAAATCCTTCCTTAATCACATCATAGAACGTAAACTGGTGTGAATTGGCAATAGTAAAAGTAACATCACTCGTATGCCTGGTTGATTTTTTTCCTCTGTATCTGAATTTATTGTTGCCGCTACTCCAGTCGAAATACAATTGCGAATACAAAATGTTCCAATCGTAACCGAGGTACGAACTTAGGTCATTTTGAAGTGCTGCTTTAATCCGCGCAACTCCCGAATCGAAAAAAAAATGTGAATAAGAAATGGAACCGTACCATTTATCAGAAAAATTAAAGCGTTGACCAAGCCCTAAATCTAATTCATCAAACATTTTTTTAGCACCCGGAACATTCACTAAAGTTGCCATAAAAAAAAAGTTTGACTTAGTGGTGTACTTCAGCATGGGCGAAATAATAGGAGTGTTAGTGGTGTCCTTACGTCCTTTATAGGTGTTGTTACTCGAATAATTAGCAGAGATTTTAAGTTTACTATGCGTCTGCGTTGTTT
The DNA here is from genome assembly GCA_020849195.1 of Bacteroidia bacterium. Taxonomy (GTDB): domain Bacteria; phylum Bacteroidota; class Bacteroidia; order JABDFU01; family JABDFU01; genus JABDFU01. The sequence continues at coordinate 129 of JADLGT010000147.1, read as the reverse complement.
CAGAGGAATCGCTTGGAAATGAAAGGATATACTTAGCCTCAACCACTTTCAGGTTGAATAACAACACCATTGCAAACAAGCATTTCATGTGGATTTGTTACAACAACAAAAACAACATGAAACTACTGC
>JADLGT010000146.1 GCA_020849195.1 Bacteroidia bacterium | reverse complement strand
TACAAAAACTGAATTAAAAGAAAAACTATTTTCTTCGATTGGAGTTTTTTATAAAAACTACGCTAAACAACTTCTTATAATTTTTGTTATCGTTACCGCTTATTCATTTAAAACAATAACCCGGAATGCTGACTGGAAAAATAATTTTACACTTTTTGCAAAAGATGTAACTGCTTCAACAGGCAGCTCGCGTACACATTATAATTACGGCACCGAGCTAATGTTTCAAAAAGCTTTTCCGGAAACAGATACGCTAAAAAAAATGGAAATACTTAACGAAGTTATTAAGGAGTTGGAAACGTCGGCACGTATAGATTCCATCGACCCCGGTACTTATCTTAATTTAAGTACAGCTTATTATCAACGGAAAAATTATTTACGTGCTGCACAAACAGCCGAACTTGCAATTAAATATAATCCTGCCGACGGAAAAGCCTATTCAACACTCGGATCTTCGTATTACCGTATGGGCAATTATGATTTGGCTATTACAAGTTTGAAAACAGCTATTGAAAAGGGTTTTGGAGGAGAGGAAGAATACAACACCATTGGCGTTTCTTGCTTTGGTAAGAAAGACTTTGCAGGTGCAATAGAAGCTTTTAAAAAATCGATAGAAATAAATCCCAAAAATATTACTGCACTTAACAATTTAGGTAGTGCTTATGGACTTTCAGGTAACTACCCTGCCGCCATTGAACTGTTTAAGAAAAGTTTTGCTATTGATTCGAAAAATAAAACTACCGTTTATTATCTAGCCCTCACCTATCAAAATGCAAAAGATACTGCTAACGCAAGGATGTTTACTCAACTGTATAACTCAATGAACTAATTTTTTTGAGAAAATAGTTTACAGTGACTGACGTATTATTTGTTTTTTTCAAGCACCCAACACTTTTATGCTTATGAGTTGGATCATCACAATTTAAGGCACAAGCTCCTCTTCCTGTCTTGTGCGTCCTCCCTTTCTAATCCAAACCATCCACAAAGCAAAAATAATAACATACATGCTAAACGTAAATGTATAACTGTGATTGAACTCGAGCAAATGAGGCGAAAATTTAGCCATCCATGCGAGCAACACAATACGAATTATATTTAATACATCTATAATTAGTAAGCCAGCGGGAATAAATAAAATTTTTGAACGAATAGTTCCCGGATAAGCAATAATAAAACCTGCAAATAAAACAAGCAAATCGAGGCCATTGCAACTGGGGCTTATTATTAATCCTGCACTTCCTTCAATACCTGCCATAGCTATTTTATTAAACGAATAAAAGGCGGTAAAGCCCATCACTTCGAGTATCCATTTAGCACTTTTAGCTAAGTGTTTTATAAGTAAAATATCAACTTTTCCGCTACCAAGTTCAGGTAGTTGATGGAAAACAAACCAGGCTAAGTAAATAGCAACAGCACGGATTAAAAAAGTAACAAGGGGTTTGTTTTTTTGATAAAAGCCGGTCATTGTTCGCTAAAAATTATTTCGTGAATATACTTATTTAAGCTATATGCCATCGCTCTATGCTACCACACTGTGCAGTAGCGAGCTTCACTCCTATTGCACGATCCGGGTTTAACACGTTACCAATTAAATAGTTACCTTTGCGCCTGTTTTAGCACTTAAGTAACAGTAATGAAACGCAACGAACAGAACATAGACACCACGCCCGATAAAATAAGCTTAAAAGCATTTTTATATAAGTCAATAAAATACTGGTATTTGTTTGTATTGGCTTTGGTTATTTCGAGCGCATTGGCCTTTTATAAAGTACGTTATAATGTTCCGGGTTATAACGTTAGCGCTCGTATTTTAATAAAAGACGAAGGTTCGCAGTATGGTGCCGGTGCCGATTTTATACCAGGTATGCAATTGCTTCGATCGCGCAGTTGGATGGTTAATGAAATTGGCATAATACGATCGTTTCCTTTGATGCGCAAGGTAATGGACGACCTGCCCGATTTTAGAGTAACCTATTCCGATATTGGGAATATAAAAACAATGGAGTTTTATAAAGACTCACCGTTTTCGGTTGAATGGGATACAGCACAAAAAAGTGTTTACAATAAAACTTTTTACATTAAGATGCTGAGCCCGGAAAAATTTTTGCTTTCGGAAGTGAAGATTGAAGAAAACGAAGGGACTGAACATTCGTTTAACGTGCCATTTAATGCCGGCGGCGGAACTATTGTAGTACGATTAACTAAAGCATTTTCGAATGAGCTGCTGAAGAAATTATTTAGTTTTAAAATTAATAATATGGATGACCAGGCTGTGGCGCAGTTGGGCACAGTAGTATTAAATGTTGAAATGAAAGAGTCGAGTATTCTACAACTTTCTTCATCGGGCAAAAACGCACAAAAAACAATCGACTTTGTTAATAGCTTAATACGTGCGTATATAAATTACGGTATTGAGCAGGCCAACCTTACAGTTACAAACACACTTACATTTGTTGATCAGCAGTTACATAACATTTCGGATTCGCTTGGCGTTTCGGAAAGCGATATGCTGGCATTTAATGTTGATGTAAACAATAGGAGAATTGCCATAGGGGGTGGTGCGATGCGCAACGAAGGCGGCGAAGCATTCAATTCAAACGGAGGCTTGATAGCCCAAATTATTCAGTACGAACGGCAAAAAATAGCTTTGCAGTTCAGCATTAATTATTATAAATACACGCTCGACTATATTGCACATAATGATGATTCAAAAGGTCTCATCATTCCAATGGTGCTTGATGCATCTGGAGGGACGGCTTCGAGTACGGCGGTGAGCGCTAATATCTCCAGGCTGATGGATCTTTATTTAAAACGATCGAATTACGCTTTTTCCACTACAGATAAAAGCGGCACTTTTCAGCAAGTTCAGATAGAGATTTCTGCTGCCAAGCAAATATTGACAGAAAATTTAAAATCGGAATTGGAGAAATTAAAGTTCGATATGGACCAGTTAAACAGTCAACTGTCAACGGCCGAAAATAAATTAGCTCAAATACCTCCTGCTGAAAGAGAATACACTACGCTAAAGCGAAAATACTCGTTGAGCAATAACCTCTATACTTTTTTATTACAGAAACGTTCGGAGGCGAGTATTGCTAAAGCAGCCAGCATATCAAAAGTTCAGGTGTTGGATTGGGCAACCAAATATAGAGTTTCATATATCGGCATTACTCCGGCATCGGTATATACTTCGTATATTTTTTTGGGCTTGGCACTCGCAGTAGGAATTGTGTTGCTATTACTATTGTTTAATACCCGTATCATTGACAAAAACGATATAGAATCAATTACAAAAATACCCATAGCAGGGGTAATTGGTCACAGTAATAAACAAATCAACAACGTTGTTATTGATAGCCCGAAATCGGTTATATCGGAGGCTTTCAGAGCGGTTCGTACCAATATTAGTTATATGACCGCCGGAAAGGAAAAAATTGTGGTGGTAATAACATCGTCGGTAAGCGGCGAAGGGAAAACATTTTGTGCTATAAACCTTGCGTCTATTTATGCGCTTTCGGGTAAAAAAACATTATTGCTTGGTGCCGATTTGCGACAGCCTAAAATATACATGGATTTTGGGTTGAGTAATTCTATTGGCATGAGCAGCTATCTTATCCGAAAAGCTAATTTCGATGAAGTTGTTCAGTTAACCAATCTCGAAAACCTCGATATAATTTTATCGGGTCCCATTCCGCCTAACCCCGCCGAGTTGCTGGGAAGTCCGGCTACCGAGGAGATGATAAACATAGCCAAAGAGCGTTACGATGTGGTTATTATAGATACCGCACCTTTCGGACTTGTAACCGATTCGTTACTGCTAACATCGTATGCCGATGCAAACATTTATGTAGTGAGACAATTTTATACCCGACGCAAACAATTACATGCCATTAACCAGCATTTTATAGATGGCAAAACAAAAAATCTTGGAATAATTGTAAACGACTTAAAGCAAGAGCGCTTAGGTTATGGGCGATACGGTTACGGTTACGGTTACGGCTACGGTGGAACGTATGGCTACGGCTATGGCTATTACAGCGACGACATGAATAAAAGCAAAAAGAAATTTTCGTGGAAATCGCTTTTTGGAGCTTAATGAAAGTTTCAGAAAAAAACAATTCTAAATTTAGTTTACAAGGCAAATGAATCCCGAACAAAATACCGGAAACGATAAATGGGATTTAGTTATTAAATCCAAATCAGGATGGTTTGATATTAACCTGAAAGAATTGTGGCACTACCGTGATCTTGTTATTCTTTTTGTTCGCCGCGATTTTGTTTCGGTTTACAAACAAACAATTTTAGGCCCGTTGTGGCATTTTATTCAGCCTGTTTTTACAACGGTAATGTTTTTACTCATCTTTTCTAAAATTGCCGGTATTCCAACCGACGGTATTCATCCGGTGTTGTTTTACATGAGCGGCATTACTTTTTGGAATTATTTTTCCAATTGTTTAACCGGATCGTCGAATACGTTTTTGGCCAACGCCCATATTTTTGGAAAGGTTTATTTTCCTCGACTTGTATCGCCCATATCTATTGTTATTTCGAATATGATAAGTTTTTTCGTACAGTTTTTTTTACTGTTGATAGTAATGGCATGGTATTTTTTTCGCGGCGAAAATATACACGTAAACATTACGTGGCTGTTGGTGTTACCCTTGCTGCTTGTAATGGCCGGAACAGGATTGGGACTCGGAATAATTATATCGTCGTTAACGACCAAATACCGCGACTTAAAAATTTTAATTGGCTTTGGGGTTCAGCTAATGATGTATGCAACTCCGGTGGCCTATCCCGTATCGTTTTTAATGAATAAAAGTTATAATTGGCTGGTGCTGTTAAACCCATTAGCTCCTTTGATGGAGGCCTTTCGTTATGCTTTGTTTCAAAAAGGAACCGTTACGCTGCTTTCGATTTCGTACAGCCTAGGCTTCATGTTTGCAGTGTTAGTTGCCGGCTTTTTGGTTTTCAGTAAAGTGGAGCGTTCGTTTATGGATACGGTCTAAAATGGAACCGATATTTTACTGCACCTT
>JADLGT010000145.1 GCA_020849195.1 Bacteroidia bacterium | reverse complement strand
TTTGCGAGTATTCTCAATAAGATCATCCGGTTGTGTTGGAACAAATTCAGGATCAGGATCGGGTTCAGCTATTATTTGGCGAAAGGTTTGTTGAGTGCCGAAAAAAAAATAAACAACAATTTTGATTATATTTTGATCCACCTGGTCGATACACTCCCTTTAGCTGTAAAACTTAAAAAACGAATGGGTGCAAAGCTCATCTATGATTCCCAGGAATATTTTAAAGGTCAATACGCCAAGTACCAAAAGGATATGAAAGACTGGGTAGTTCTTGCTGAAAGTGCGAACATAAAAGAGGTTGATATATTGCTAGCCACCACAAATGTGATGCGTAACCGTATTGTAAGCGAATATGGATTGAAAATTCCTGCCTTCAGAGTTCGCAATACACCTTCGTTAAATAGCCTGAAGTGTGTTAAGCAGAAGGAACTAATCGTGGATAGCAGCAAGCCTCTTTCGCTAGTGTGGCATGGAATGGCTGTTTATTTTAATAATACACGCGGGGTGCATATTTTGGTTCAAGCTGTAGCGCATTGTAAAAGCGATGTAAAATTGTACCTGCAGGGAAACATCAATGCGGAACAGAAACAATTATTCAATGGTTATTTAGACAAATATAAACTGCATGAAAAGATATTTCTTCGCCCTTCCGCACACCCCGATCATATAGTTGAATCGCTTACGGAGCATGATGCAGGTTTGATTGGCGAACTGCCCGAAGAAGACAACCAGATGCTCACCTCGTCGAATAAATTATTCGATTACATTAATGCCGGGCTGGCTGTTGTAAGCCCTGCTTTACCGGGGCTTTCGGAAACACTGAATGAGTTCAACGTTGGTCTAACATACAAAACCGGCGATCCCGTTGACCTTGCGGCTTGTATTGATAAATTGGCATCTGGCAGGGAAGTATTGAATGAGTTCAGAAAAAACTCCAGGGAGGTTGCGAAACAACAATTGTATTGGGAAAATGATTACAACGAAGTTTGGAAAGAAATTAATAGTTAGATATGAAGCTGTTTATCATAGCCCCCCACTTCCCTCCTTCGTCCTTGCCTCCTGCACAGCGGGTACGTTTAATTGTAAAACATGCCCTTGCTTTAGGGTGCTATCCCATTGTTTTTACTACACCTTCGAAATATCGCGAGGAACCTGATGATGAATGGATGGTAGAGCTAGCCGGAAATGATTTCAAAAAAATAGAAGTACGTGCGATCAGCCATCGTATTACACGCAAAATAGGCTTTGGCGATTTGGGCTTGAGATTAATACCATTTATGTTTCCTGTTATATTAAAACATGCGCATAAAGAAAAGCCCGATTTTATTTTGTACCCGGTTCCACCCTGGTATATGCTAATAATAGCTCCAATTATAAAGTTCTTCAATAAAATACCTTATGGAATTGACTTTATAGATCCATGGGTAGATGTGGCTGCCGGCAGCACTGCCGGAATGAAAAGAAAGATAAGTCAAAAAATAGCTCGTGTTTTTGAGCGTCGTGCTGTGCGAAATGCTTCTCTTATTTATTCGGTTTCCGAAGGAATAAATAAAGGAATAGTTGAACGATACCCCGAAACAGGCAACATTCCTTTTTATGCCATACCATACGGAGTTGAGCCCGCTGATTTTAAGATTAATGTTCAAAACTTGCCCGCCCCTCCCGAATATAAATTGCTTCGGTATGTCGGTGCGGTTTGGACAGACTCATATCCTGTGCTTGAAGTTTTGTTGAAAGCATTCGGAAAAATTAAAAATAAACATCAATTTAAGCTGGAGTTTTATGGTACTTCTTACGCCCCTGCCGGCCTCGCTGCCCCTCAGTTAAACGAGTGGAAAGAAAAATACCAATTAGCCCATGTGCTTACCGAAAAGCCCAATCGGGTGAGTTACAAGGATGCTGTGCGCCTGACCATGGAAGCCGATTTTCTTTTTTTGTTCGGGGGTATGCAACCCTATTACGCAGCTTCAAAATTAATGGGTTTGTTGGTCAGTAAAAAAATATTCGCGGCGTTTGTACATAGGGATTCGTTTCCCGCCAAAGTTCTGCAAGAGCTGAAATATCCCTATCTTGTTTTATATTCGCACACTAGTTCCGACTTGCCCGCCGATCATTTGCAGGAAGTAGAAATAATGTTGGAAAATATGTTCTCGGGAAAATTCAAATTTGAAGGAGCCGATTTTGTTAAAAATGAATTTTTGATGCAACATACCGCTTATGGCATGACAAAACAATTCTTAGATCCAATTAACGAATTGCTAAATAAAAAATAAATGGATTATACAAGCAATATAAAAGAAAAAAAAGTTTTAGTAACCGGAGGACTTGGCTTTGTGGGCAATAGCTTAGTGGCTGAATTGGTGAACAAATACGGTTGTAAGGTAATTGTCGTTGATGATTGCTCCAACAGTTCGCCTGCCATTTTGGGAGACCTTATCAACAAGATTGAGTTTCACAAAATATCTGTTCTTGAATCGGACAAGCTCTTCCCTTTGTTTGCCGATGTTAATTTTATTTTTCATTTGGCCTGTGTACAAATATCGGCTTCGGGCTCAATGCCTGTACATGACATGAGGGTTAACGCCGAAAGCACATTAAACGCGCTAGAATACCTGCGTAAAAATAAACCTCCAAGGTTTGAGCGGTTTATATACACATCATCCTGCTCTGTTTACGGAAGTTTTAAAAACCTTCCTGCTACCGAAGATGGTATTACCAAAGTGTTAAGTAATTATGCAGCAACTAAGTTGTTGGGAGAAAATTATACTATTATTTATCACAAGCAGTATGGTATTTCTACATCAAGTGTTCGCTACTCCAATGTGTATGGAATTGGACAATCTCCAACCAACCCATACTGCGGTGTGCTTGGTAAATTTGTGCATAACGCACTGACCGGACAGCCCCTTACTGTTATTGGAGATGGGGAGCAAACACGCGATTATACGTATATACAAGATGCCGTTAGTGCTACCATTCTTGCGGCTGTTCATCCCAAAGCACTCGGCGAAGTTTTTAATGTGGGCACAAGTATTGAAACTTCGGTGAATAAACTGGTTGATTTGATCAAGGAAAAAATACCCGCTGCGCAGGTTGTGAATGTTCCCGAACGAGATATTGATAACATCCGCCGTCGTTCGGTGGATATAGAGAAGATCAACTCCTATCTTAACTGGGCTCCGGTTTATAACCTGAAAAGAGGAATTGAAATTACACTGGACTGGTACCGTGATTTTTTGAAGAAAAAATAGTTCTATATGAATGGGAATCCAAAGTTAGGTATAGTAGTTAGCCACCCCATACAATATTACTCCCCTTTATTTAAGTATTTAGCTAAGCATATAAACTTAGTTGTATTTTATTGCCACAACCCTACCGACGAAGAAATCGGGCGGGCGGGATTTGGGATTAAATTTAAATGGGATGTAGATCTTTTATCTGAACACACGTTTGCGTTTTTAAAAAACATTTCTTCCAATCCGGATGTTTCTCGTTTCAGCGGTTGCGATACACCGGATATTGGTGAACAATTTAAAGAACATAAAATAAGCCATGTGCTCATTATGGGTTGGTACTTAAAATCGTATTGGCAGGCCTATTGGTTTTGTATTCGCAATAAAATTCCTGTTGCTGTGCGCGGCGATAGCCAAATAAACCCGGATGAAAATAAAATCAAAGCGGTTTTGAAAAAATTGCTTTACCCACTCTTTATTAAAAAGTATGATGCCTTACTTTATGTTGGCGAACGCAACAAGCAATATCTGCTAAAGCACGGCGCGCGCCCGGAGCAGCTATTGTTTTCTCCTCATGCGGTAGATCAAAGTTTTTGGAAGGCAGAAAATGTAGAGAGGTCTGCAAAAGAAAATAAAATTGTTTTTGTATGGGCAGCAAAGTTTATTTTTAAAAAACAACCATTAGAAGTTATTAAAGCGTTTATTAAAGCGCATCAGCAAAACCCAAACATTGAGCTTCGGATGATTGGCACGGGCGAGTTGCTTCAGGAGTCTATGAGAGCTGCTTCAGAAATTTCATTTATCAAGTTCGAAGGATTCAAAAATCAAACGGCTTTGCGCGATATTTTTTCTCAGACTCATGCACTTATTATAACCAGTACTTATGCCGAAACATGGGGCTTGGTTGTGAATGAAGCATTAAGCATGCATTTGCCCGTAATTGTGAGCGATGCTTGCGGTTGCGCCCCCGATATGGTGGACGATGGTGCGAACGGATTTGTATATAAACATGGCAATGTGGATGACTTAGCTGATAAAATTCTTCAAACATGTAATCTTATTAATTCCGATTATAAAAATATGATAACAGCCATTAATCGGAAAAATGAAAAATATTCCTATAGCGAAAATTTGCAGGCACTAACTCGTTTCATTAATTTGTAATGCTTCCATACAATTACAAGATTTTGAGTACCATAGATTAGCACGTAAATTTTAGGTAATTTTAATCCTAATTTTGTATTAAGAGGCAACGCAAAATACGATTGTCTTTTAGTGAGGAAACCAGACTAATCTCAATGAGCCGTAGGCGCTATCGGCCTTTAGGAAGATTTTGCAAATTCAATTGAAAAAACCGGATTAAAATGTAGTAAGTTATTATTATATTTTCATTAACATGCAGAATTTCCAAAACCTGATTCTTTCCTTTTTTGTCTCTTTATTTTCTGCTATTGCCTTGGGCTTGTTTGAGCCGCATATTACTTTGTTGGCTCTGATTGGATTTGGCATTTTTATATTTTGTCTCTTTCAGTTTTATATAAAACTTGGATCCGATATTCCTTTAAAAGAACTAATTATGATCATTGCTTTTTTGCAATGGATAGTAGGACCTATATTATCGTACCACTTTTATACCCGAAGCGAATTTTATTATATGATAATTGATGAGAATACCTATATGTCTTATACGCTTCCGGCATCGGCAGCATTTTTTCTCGGAATATTTGCCCCCGTATTCCGCAGAAAATATGATGATGAAGATGTGAAGATTGAAGAAATTAGTTTAGGAGAACAAAAGCGATACAGAAAGAAGGGAGGATTCCTTTTCACAGCAGGAGCATTG